>JAJZQA010000149.1 GCA_021810985.1 Deltaproteobacteria bacterium | reverse complement strand
ACGGAGCACCTCGGCAACCACAAAACTGCCGGCCTTGTCGTCAAAGCCTCGGCCGGCAATACGGTCCCCCTGCAGCTTCTCCAGCCCGGAAGCAAAGGTCACGGGATCGCCGATGCGCACCAGCGCGGCCGCCTCTTCCCGGTTGGCAGCCCCGATATCGATATACTGGGCATCCAGCTTCACCACCGTCTCGCGATCCTTCGGTTCCAGCAGGTGAATCGGCTTTTTGCCGATCACGCCCGGGATCGGGCCGTTCTTCGTTTGTACGGCAACCCGCAATCCCTGGGTAATCTGGGGATCGATGCCGCCGATCGCGCCGAAAAAAAGAAAACCGTTTTCATCGATGAATTTCACCAGCAGGCCGATTTCGTCGGAATGACCGACGAGCATCACCCTGGTAAGACCTTCCCCGGCGCCTTTGATCGAAGCAATGGCATTGCCCAGCACATCACCGTTTACCGGCGCGTAGGGGGCGACGTAATCACGAAAAACACGCTGGGCAGGCTGTTCATACCCGGAAGGGCTTGGCGCTTCGACAAGTGACCTGAGAAACTGGAATGATTCTTCGCGCATGGCATCTCCAAAAATCGGTTTTTGGTTTTTATTTTTGGTTTTTAGTTAAAAACGAGTGCAAAGTTCAAGATTCAAAGTTCAATAGTTTAAAGTTCAAGGTTTAAAGTTTGAAGGAACAGGCCTTTCACCAAAAACTAAAAAACCAAATCCAACCTTACCTCGCCTCAAGCATACCTAAACAAGCTCCCCAAGCAGCGAGTTCTGGAACGCTTCGACGATACGCACCGTGACGATTTTCCCGACCAGGGAGGGATTGGCGACAATATTGGTAATTCTGTTGCCGCTGGTGCGGCCGAAGAGCTGGTCGCCGCGTCTGCTGGGGCCTTCCACGAGAACATCCTGGATGCTGTTCTGTAAGGCCTGGTTTCGCTCCCGGGTCACCACATGCTGCCGGTCCTGGAGACGGTCAAGCCGCTCCTGCCTTTCCTTCCGGGTCAGGGTGTCGGCCAGCTTTGCCGCTGCCGTTTCGGGTCGTGCCGAAAAGATGAAGGAGAAAAGATCGGCATAGCCGACTTCTTCCATCAGGGAAAGGGTTTCCTGATAGTCCTCATCGGTTTCACCCGGAAACCCGACAATCATGTCTCCGGTAATCGTAATATCGGGACGGGCCTTTTTCAGCGCCGCGATTCTATCCAGATATTCCCGGCGGGTGTAGCCACGGTTCATTGCCTTGAGCACTCTGTCGCTGCCGGATTGGGCCGGAAGGTGGATGTGGCTGCAGAGTTTCGGCAGTTCGGCGAAACAGTCAATAAGTGCCGGGGACATGTCCTTGGGATGGGAGGTGGTAAAGCGGATCCGCTCGATTCCTTCAATTTCCGCGACCCGGCGCAACAGCTCGGCAAAAGTCGGTTCTTCTGGGCTTTTGATCCCATACGAATTCACGTTCTGGCCGAGAAGGGTCACTTCCTTGACGCCGGCTTCACTAAGCTCACGAATCTCCTGCAGAATTTCCCCGGAGCGACGGCTGATTTCCCGGCCCCGCACATAGGGAACGATGCAGTAGGAGCAGTAATTGTCGCAGCCCTGGATGACGGTGACAAACCGGGCGACGCCGCCGGCCATATCCTTGCGCGGGAACAGATCAAGGCGGCTCTCGGGATCGAGGAAATCATTCCGGGTAAGCCGTTCACCCCTTTCCGCGGCGCGCACAATTTCAGGCAGCAGGTGCAGGGCATGGGTGCCGAAGACGAGATCTAGGTAAGGCACCCGTTTGAGCAGGCGTTCGCCTTCTTGCTGGGCAATGCAGCCACCGACACCGAGGAGGACTTTTTTCTTTCCGTTTTTCAGGCTTTTCAGCCGCCCCAGCTGACTATAGACCTTCTGCTCGGCCTTCGCCCTGATGCAGCAGGTATTGAGCAGAATCAGGTCGGCTCCGGCGGCGCTGTCCGTTTGTTCGTAGTCCAGATCTTTCAAGAGGTTGACCATCGTTTCAGAATCATTTACGTTCATCTGACAGCCGAAGGTCTCTATATAAAGCTTTTTACTGTTATTCACGGGTACCCTTAGATGTTGATATTCGTTTGATAGTACGCAATTTTTCCCTGTGCCGTCAACTGCTTTCACCCTTCATTCCGGGAACTTTACGGCTGTTCCGCTGGAATAAAACAGGGGTTCGAGACAAAAAAACGAGCCACAACGGCAAATAATGATTCCATTTTCCTGCTGACTGCCAGGCAAATCTTCATAAAGATACCATCGGTTGATTACCATGTCACCTGAGCACTTGACGTGGCAGGCGCTGCTCGACTACACTCTCAATGGTAGTACTGCGGCAATAAACATCACAACCCTGATGCAGGGGCACGACGCGCCGTGTCCAAATTGGGCGATGCACGCCTAGCCTCTACCATCGTTATGTTTATTTACCCCCGTAATAAAGGTAATGATCGAGAAACACTCGCCAGATAAACAGGAGTAACCCCATGGGCAGCAGCCCGATTCTCAGCATAATTGAAAACATCGAACCGGGCGTGGTCATTCTCAATAACGACCTGTCAGTGTCCCTCATCAACCGAATGTTTCTCCTCATGTTCAGCCATTTCAAACGGGAACGCCTCTTCGACGGCAGCGTCCTCAACTTTCATGACGATGAAATTCGTCGCAAGATCAGCGAAATGCTCCGCCTGACCAGCGAATCGAAACGGCAGATCCCCTTATCCCTGAAGATCCTCAGACATGACGGCCTCGACTGCTACTTCCTGATCAAACTTGTCCCGCTGATGGAAAAGGAAATGACGGATGAAAAGATCTGCGTCCTGTTTTACGACATCACCCCTTTCATCATCACCGAAAGAAAACTGATCCGGATTCCGGTCACTTCCGGGGATGAAATTCACCTGCTGAATCCCGAAGAAATCGTCTACCTTAAGGCCGACAATATCTATTCCCGCGTCAGTACCGACACCGCCGATTACCATTGTGATCTCTCGCTCGGTTCACTTGAAAAGCGCCTGGACAAGGAGTCGTTTTACCGCATCCACCGCAGCTACCTGGTGAACATCTCAAAGGTCCGCAAGGTTCAGCGGGACCGCTCGGAATGTTCCGTTGAAGTGCGCGGAACCGAAACCCGCCTCCCGATCAGCAGAACCAAACTGCAGGATTTCCTCATAGAAATAGGCTTAAAATAACCCAGTAATCTTTACCTCTATCCCCTATCCTCTGTTCCCTGTACCCTGTCCCCTGTTCCTGCCCTTCTCCGTTCACTCACAAATCTAACCGTTCACAAGCCATACCGGCCATCAGCAAGGAAGCGATTCAAGAAAGCAGTAAAATCCACTAGTATGACCACATTTGCATGATACTGAGATTGCGGCAGGCCATGCCAAAAATCCAGAACGAAACGCATCTCAAACTCTCAAGTGGAGGAATATATATGACTAACGATACAATGCAGAAAATTGATCCGCGAAGCGCCGACCCGGCTGCCGTGGAAATGCTGCGGATCGCGGATCGAGACGGTCTCGACACCATCTGGCAGCGGCTGGAAAAGCAGCAGCCGCAATGCAGTTACGGGCAACTGGGTACCTGTTGCCGGATCTGCTCGATGGGACCATGCCGCATCGACCCCTTTGGCGACGGCCCGACGCGCGGCGTCTGCGGTGCAACGGCAGACACCATGGTTGCCCGCAACCTGGCCCGCATGGCAGCGGTCGGCTCCTCGTCCCACTCGGACCACGGACGCAAGGTGGCACAACTGCTGAAAGCGGTGGCCAATGGCAGCAACAGCGACTACCAGATCACCGATACCGAGAAGCTTTATGCCGTGGCAACCCGGCTCGGCATTGAAACGCAAGAACGCCTGGTCAAGGATATCGCCACCGATGTGGCGGAAGCCGCCATCAACTGTTTCGGCAAACAGGATGAAGAACCGATCCTTTTCGCGGAAAAGTACCTGCCGAAAAAGCGTTTCGAGCGACTGAAAAACCTGGAGGATTCCCTTTACGAGGCAACCGGCGCAAAAATGGGGCTGTTGCCTCGCGGCATTGACCGGGAGGCGGTCGACATCCTGCACCGCACCCATTTCGGCTGTGACTCCGACCCGCTCTCGCTGATCGTGCAGTCGGCCCGCTGCTCCCTCTCCGATGGCTGGGGCGGTTCGATGATCGCTACGGAACTCCAGGACATCCTGCTGGGCACACCAAAGATCCGCCGGATTCAGGCCAACCTCGGCGTGCTGGAAGAAGAGAGCGTCAATGTGGTGATTCATGGCCACGAACCGGTGCTGTCCGCCAAGGTCGTGGAAATGGCCCAACTGCCGGAAATGAAGCGTCTCGCCGAAGAAGCCGGCGCGAAACGCGTCAACGTCGTGGGACTCTGCTGCACCGGCAATGAGGTTCTGCTGCGTCAGGGTGTCGGGATCGCCGGCAACGAAGGGCACAGCGAACTGGCAATCATGACCGGCGCCGTGGATGCCATGGTGGTGGACGTCCAGTGTATCTTCCCGGCTCTGGCAGATCTTTGTTCCTGCTACCATACCCGCTTCATCACCACCAGCGAACAGGCGAAGATCCCGGGAGCAATCCACATCCAGTTCGACGAACACCAGGCAAACGCTATTGCCTCCACAATCATCAAAACAGCCATCGAAGCCTTCCCGAGCCGCAACAAGGCCAAGGTCTACATCCCGAAGCAGACGGCGAGCGCCATGGTCGGCTTCACCGTCGAGGAGCTCCTCAAGGCTCTCGGCGGCACCCCGCAGCCGCTGGTCGATCTGATCGTGAACGGCACGATCAAGGGTGTGGCCGGCATTGTCGGCTGCAACAATGCCAAGGTCCAGCAGGACGCCTTCCATCGCAGCCTGACCACCGAGCTCATCAAGCGCGACATCCTGGTGATCGGCACCGGCTGCTGGGCCGTGGCCGCGGCCAAGGCGGGGCTGATGGATATTCCGGCCCAGGAACTGGCCGGCCCCGGACTCAAGGCCGTCTGCCAGCAACTCGGCATCCCGCCGGTCCTCCACATGGGCTCCTGCGTCGACTGTTCCCGGATGCTCAACCTGGCCGGCGGCATCGCCGACCACCTCGGCGTCGACATCTCCGACCTGCCGCTGGTCGGTTCGGCCCCGGAATGGACCACGGAAAAAGCCGTGGCGATCGGCACCTATTTCATCGCTTCCGGCATTCCGGTTCACCTCTGGCCTGTTCCGCCGATTCTCGGCGGCCCAGAGGTCACGAAGATCCTGACCCAGGACGTGAAAGGTGCGCTGGGCGGCTGGTTCTTCGTTGAAGAGGATCCGGTCGCGACCGCCGGCCAGATGGAGCAGATCATCATGGAAAGGCGCGCTGCGCTGGGACTGGAAAAATAAAGGAAATCCGCATGTGTACCGATAAAAAAAGCTTTCGCGTTGTAATCACCGGCAAAGGCGGGGTCGGCAAAACCACCCTGACCTCCTGCCTTGCCACGGTGCTGGCCAGAGACGGCATCAACGTCCTGGCCGTTGACGAAGACCCCCAGATTAATCTCCCCTATGCCTTGGGGCTTGGGGTAGAACGGGCCGCCGCGATCGTGCCGCTCAATCTGAACAGCGACTACATCGAGGAAAAAACCGGCATCAACCCGAAGAAGAACAGCTGGGGTTCGATGTTCAAGCTCAACCCGGATGTGGACGATGTGGTAGAGCGCTTCGGCATGAAAGTCGCCGCCAACCTGAACCTGCTGGTAATGGGGACAGTGAAACAGGCCGGGGGCGGCTGTCTCTGCGCGGAAAACGTTCTCCTCGATTCCACCATCCGCCACCTGGCGCTGCGGGAAAACGAGGGCATCCTGCTCGACACCCAGGCCGGGGTCGAGCATTTCGGCCGGGCCCTTTCCCGGGGCTTCAGTCACTGCCTGATCGTTTCCGACGATACCTTTAACGCCCTGCACGTCGCCTGTCACTCGGCGGACCTGGCCCGTCAGATCGGCATTCCCAATGTTTGCCTGGTGGTTAACCGGGCAGGAGACGGCACACCCGGCAAACTTGCCCGCTTCGAAACGGAAACGGGAAAACCTCTTGCCGAACTGTTTGATACACTGTACCTGTTGCCGGCCGAACCACGTCTGGCTGAGCTGGAACCGGAAGTTACAAAAATCCTGGAGAGTCCTGAAAGCCGCTATGCAGCCGCGGTTACCGCACTGGCAGCACGGCTCGGAGCCCCTCACTGCAGCTGTTCCGCCCCAGCGGCATAATTCTAATTCCAGATCAAGCTCCTCTCGGCGTTGGCTCGTCTTCGGCTGCTGAACGTACTCTTCAGTACGCCTCGCCGCCTTGAGATCATCCATGATCTGGAATTAGCATAAGACATGGGAGATACTTGTATGAAAAGAATATTCGTTGACTATAAGAAGTGTTTGGCCTGCAAGGCCTGCGAAACGGCCTGTGCCATCCGCCATCATCCCTCCGGCACCCTGATCGGCGCCCTGGGCGACCGCAAGACTGAAATCGATGTCCGCGTGCTCGGCATCGAACACGAAGCCTTTCCCCTCGCCTGCCGCCATTGCGATCCGGCGGACTGCCTCAGCGCCTGCCCCTCGGGAGCATTGAGCCGGGACGCGGAAACCGGTGCAGTACTTATCGACCCGACCCGCTGCAAGGCCTGCGAGATGTGCGCAATG
>JAJZQA010000148.1 GCA_021810985.1 Deltaproteobacteria bacterium | reverse complement strand
TAAAAGGTTCTTTTGTCCCGGCTTCTGTGTTTATCTGGTACTAATTCTTTTTCTCTCAGGGTTCAATAGAAAGAGTGATTGGTAGGGTGCTGTCTGTATTGCTAGGTAGTCCGGATCGGGGACTGTTTACTGGAATCAATCTGTTCGGTCGGGTATTTCTTCCTTGAAATTATGAGTGCGGATAGCCTCTGAATTTATGAAGGTATGCAGGACCTTTACCCTCATGGAATTCAGGTCAGGTCCGGTCTTTTTCTAATGCGTCGTTGGGCCCTTTGCGGAGGAGATTGTAGGCGAGGTTCGTGAATAGACCGCGTGGATTCGCTTTGATGCGGGAAAATATGGAGGACCAGGAATAGGCTTCCTGCCTCGCTTCCCGCCAGCCCTGATACAATCGTTCCGGCGTCAGCAATTTGGGCCGGTACACGACTTCGGTGTGGTTATAGCGTTTCCAGTCTTTATGCAGGAGCCGGCCTTCTTCGTCGAACTGTTTGAAAAGCGCGGTGCCTGGGTACGGCGTCAGCAGGTGGAAAGTGGGGAGGCTTGGGGCGGTCTCCCGGACAAAACGGAGGGTTTTCTCGAAGATGCTTTCGTCGTGATCATCAAAGCCGAAGATGATCGAAGCTTCTACGACAATTCCGGCATCCCGGATGCGTTTGATCAGATCAGCCTGGGTTGAGCCGTTGGCCGTTTTCGGATGGTTTGCGTGCTGGCCGGTTACGGATTCGATGCCGACAAATATGCCGATGCAGCCTGATTCGGCAACCAGCCGGACCAGTTCCGGGTCTTCGGCGAAACGAAGGTTTGCCTGACCGCCCCAACGGAGTCCGAGTCCCTTCATTCGCTCAAGAATCGGCTTCGCTCTATGCGGGTCCCCAAGAATATTGTCATCAAGGAATACCGTGAGTTTTTTGTCGAAGGAGAGCAGTTCTGCCGCAATATCGTCGGGATCCCGGTAGCGGAAGCTGTTGCCGAAGTAGGGTGTGACAATGCAGAAGGGGCAGTCGTAGGGACAGCCCCGGCTGGCCTGAAGGGTCTGGGTCGTAAGGTACCGCTTGCCGGCAAAGATTTCCCGCCGGGCCCACGGGACTGTCAGCCGGGTTCCGCCGGGAAGCGGTGCCCGATAGGTTTGCTGGAGCTTCCCGTGCAGGAGATCGTCCAGGAGTGTTTCCCAGACCGGCTCTGCTTCGCCGATCACGACGGCGTCAGCATGTTCGAGAGCTTCTTCGGGGAGCACCGTCGGATGGATCCCCCCCAAAACCACCGGGACCCCTCGTTCGCGAAACGCATCGGCAATCTCGTAGGCACGTGTGGCCTGGTGGGTCATGGCGGTAATGCCGACCAGGGTGAACTTTTCGTCAATCGGGACATTGTCGTGGAGCTCGTCCGCCAGCGTCACTTTCCAGCTGAGCGGAGTTGCTGCCGCCACCTGTTTCAGGGAAAGAGAGGGGAGCTGAAAGTAGCGTGCCCAACCGAGTTTGTGGGTGGACGGATAGACCAGCAGCAGGTGTGGTGATTCCGGAGCATTCGTCATTGGCGTCCCGGGCAAGTCAGGTTAGTCCGGGAAAGCTGGCGCGCTTCACGGTGGGCGCGGGTCGCGGCGTACTCGCGCAGGTACGTTTCCGGTTTCATCATGGCCTGGGTGCGGCGCAATACTTTAATCATGTAGGGGATCTGCAGCGGTTTTACCTGACGCAGCCAGTCGGTAAGTTTCTTGTCTCCTGCCGTATTGAGGATGGAGCGCCGCCAGGTTTCGGCGTACAGCTCACTGAAACGCTCGGCGCCGAGCCGCGGCTCCCAGAGCAGGTGATGCATGTCGAAGTCCGCCCAGGGGAGGTCCCGCAGCCGGTCCAGATTCTCCTGGTAGGTCTCGGTGCCCGGCAGCGGTGTCAGGAGGGTAAAGCCTGAGCGTTGCAGCCGATGCTTTGCGACAAAGTCCCATAATTCGAGGAAATCGTCTTCCTGCCAGTCCGGATCGATGAGAAAATTACCGTTGATGCCGTAGCGATGCGTACGGGCGACAGCCGCCGCGGCCAGGCTCTCCTTGATACCGCTATCTTTACTGATGTCCGACAGGGCCCGCTCACTGGCGAATTCGAAGCCGAGGAATATATCGAAATCCTTGGCAATCGGCCGCCAGGCTTCGAGGAGGTCGGCATTGCGCGAGATCAGATCGGTCCGGCTCTGGACGAGGATCCACCTCTTGCGGATGCCCTTTTTTTTCAGCGCCTCGGCCAGTTCCAGGCTGCGGGGAGGGTTGTTCCAGAATAGGTCATCGGCAACGAAGATGGAATCCCCGGTGGTGGCGAAATCTTCCACCACCGCTGCGATGCTTCGCTCCCGGTAGCCACGGTCATAGACCTGCCAGACGGAGCAGAACGAGCAGCGGAACGGGCAGCCGCGCGCTGTTTCAATCAGCCAGACCGGTTTGAAAAGCAGGCAATGGTAGCCGGAGCGGTGACGGGCCACCAGGTCCCGGGCGGGAAGAGGCACGAGGTCGAGGCAGACCCGCTTTTCGGGTGGTTCATTGGTGACCCAGCCATCTTTTGTCCTGAGCCGCAGGGCGGGAACTTCAGAGAGAGGGATGCCGTTGTCGAGGGCGTTCACCAGTGCCGGGACAAGCTCTTCGCCGTCATCGAGCAAGATAGCGTCGATGGCATCATCTTCGAGCGGTGCGCTGAAGGCCATGGCCGCATGGCCGCCCACGAGGATAAAAGTATCGGGGGATGCCCGGCGCACTTCCCGGGCCGTTTCCACCACGCGATCGTATTCCAGCGCATGCAGGCAGGAAATGCCGACGATGCGGGGCCGGGTGCGCCGGACCCAGGTAGCTGCGCTGGGGCGGAAGCGTAGATCGGCAATGGTAATTTTGTGACCGAGCGGCAGGAGCGCCGCAGCGATGTATTCGAGTCCGAGCGGCTCAACCCGGAAAAAGGGGCCGAGGCCGAACTGCTCGTTTCCTGGATTGGGACGCAGGAAGAGAATATTCATACTAGATACCCGTTTTGCCGGAAAGCTGTTCCGGCAGGTGAATGTCATGTGCTGAAATCAGCCAAACGCTTGCAGTCAAGGGGGCCTTCTGGAGTGCACGCGAAAGCTCCGACGCGATACTAGCAACTTTCTCCTGCCCTTGGCCAGGATTTTTTCGTTCATTCCGCAAGAGCTTCCAGTTCCTCCCAGCGGGCATATGCTCCTTCCAATTCACTTTCAACCACGTGGAGTTGTGCCGTGAATTGTGCAACGTCCGCTCCGGCATTCCGGTAGAAATCCGGGTCGGCAAGTTTTTCATGGAGCACCGTCAGTTCTGCTTCCAGAGCAGCGATCCGATCCGGCAGCGACTCCAGCTCCCGCTGTTCCTTAAAGGACAGCTTGCGAGGCTTGTCTTGCTCGCCCCGGGATTCTTCCTTTGGCGGCGCAGGCAATTTTGCCGGTGCCGCGGCGGACGGTGCCGGAGCAGACTGCCGGAGCCAATCATCGTAGCCGCCGACAAACTCGCGGATCTGACCGGAATCCCCGAGGACCAGGGTGCTGGTAACGACATTATTGAGGAATTCCCGGTCGTGACTTACCAGGAGCAGCGTGCCGGTATATTCCGCCAGCAGTTCTTCCAGCAAATCAAGGGTCTCGGCGTCCAGGTCATTGGTCGGTTCGTCCATCACCAACACATTGGAGGGTTTGGTGAACAGCTTAGCCAGGAGGAGCCGGTTTCTTTCGCCGCCCGAGAGGATCCGTACCGGGCTGCGGGCCCGTTCCGGAGAAAAGAGAAAATCCTGGAGATAGCCGATGACATGACGCGGCCTGCCGTTGATCAATACGGTATCATTGCCCTCGCCCACGTTTTGCTGTACGGTCTGCTCCGGGTCGAGCTGTTCGCGGAGCTGGTCGAAATAGAGGACCTCCCGGCGGGTGCCGAGGCGGATTTCGCCGCTTTGGGGTTCCAGTTCCCCAAGGAGCAGTCTGAGCAGGGTGGTTTTGCCCGAGCCGTTGGGTCCGATGATGCCGATCCGGTCGCCCCGCATGATGGTGGTCGAGAGATTGCTGATGATCGGTTTGCCGTCGTAGCTGAAGGAAACCGCTTCCGCTTCCACCACCAGGTTGCCGGAACGCTCGGCTTCCTGCAGCTGCATTTTTACCGAGCCGATTTTTTCCCTTCGGTTTCTCCGCTCCTCCCGTAGCTTTTTCAAGGCCCGGACGCGTCCTTCATTACGGGTCCGGCGTGCTTTGATGCCTTGCCGGATCCAGGCTTCTTCCTCGGCCAGTTTCTTGTCGAACAACGCCTGCCGGGCAATTTCGGCCTCCAGCAGCGCTTCCCGGCGCTCGACGAAGGTATCGTAGCCACAGGAAAAAACATAGAGCCTGCCCTTGTCCAGTTCCGCGACCCGGTTGGCCATTTTCCGGGCAAAGGCGCGGTCGTGGGTCACGAAGAGAAAGGTTTTTACCTCCTTCAACAGGAACTCTTCCAGCCAGATAATGGTGTCGATGTCGAGATGGTTGGTCGGTTCGTCGAGAATGAGGATGTCCGGCCGGGACACCAGCGCCCGGGCCAGAAGCGCCCGGCGCTTGGTGCCACCGGATAAATGACCGAACTCCGCTTCCGGGTCAAGGTCCAGCCGGCCGAGAACACGCTCCACTTCCTGATGCAGGCTCCAGCCGCCGGAGTCTTCAAGGGATTTGTGCAACTGTTCCAGTTTTTTAAGCAGTTCGTCGCATCTTTCCGTGGCAAGGCGGATACTCACATGGTGATATTCAGCCAGAAGATCGGCAGCATCGCCCATGCCACCGGCGACTACATCGAAGACCGTGCCGGTCAGGTTCGGCGGGGACTCCTGGGTGACGACAGCCGTCCGCAGCCCCTGTTGGCGAATGATTTCCCCGTTGTCGGGAGGCAGATCACCGGCCAGGATCTTCAAGAGGGTGGATTTCCCGGTTCCATTCCGGCCCAGCAGGCAGAGACGGTCCCCTTCTTCAATCTGGAGGTTGATCCCGTCAAGGAGCGACGGACCGCCGAAGGCGAGCTGGATGTTACGAAGCGCTAGTAATGACACAATAATCCTCTGGTTGATTTTTTCAGCGGGGAATCATCTTCGCCCATTTGCCGCCATCCGTCAAGCTCCTGTCGGCTCAACGGGATAGGGATTGCGAGGATCGGCCTTGAGGCGCAGGTCAAGAATGTCGAGAAGCAGGCGGGCCGCGGCTTTGGGCGGGGACTTCAGGAGATTGCGGTGCAATTCGGGTAATCCGCCCGGAACACCCATGACCAGGTACTCCAAGGCGTTTTGCTGATCGTCGAGTTTGGAGAGGCGGGCCAATTCGTGCTCTGTCCGGGCGTGTGTCAGCGGAATGCCGCTGGCAAGGCCCCAGGCCATGAGCTGAAAAACCGGGAGGATGCCGGGATATTCGGTTTGACCGGCTGCCCTGAGCTTGAGGGATGCCACAAGGTTCAGCGGCAGAAGACGCAGGTGATCCATGGTACTCCTTGTCAATTCTACGATCCTAGATCTGAGAACATGAAGCTTACCGTCGCCTGCCGCTCCCGAAGATCGACCCCAATATTCCCCGGATGATCTGACGGCCAACCTGGCTGCCGATGGCATGGGCGGCGCTTTTCGCGAATGCGCCGAGCAGGTCCGCTGTTCCGGAACGTTCCGTGCGGGCTGAATGCTCCGGTGAAGATGACGGCGCATCAGCTGATGGCGTCTCAGCCCGTTTCTTCAATAATTCATAGGCTGATTCCCGGTCCACCGTCTTTTCATAGGTGCCGAAGAGGAGCGAATCATGCACGATCCGGGAGATTTCCGCGGGTGTCAGGAGGCCGAGACTGCTGCGGGGCGGCGCTACCTTGGCCTTATCAACCATGGCGGGAATTCCCTTGTCGTCCAAAAGGGAGATTAAAGCTTCGCCAACCCCCAATTCCAGGATAACGGATTCCGTGTCGAGCTCCGGATTGGCCCGGAAGGTTTGTGCCGCTGCCCGGACCGCCTTTTGATCACGAGGAGTGAAGGCCCGCAGGGCGTGCTGCACCCGGTTGCCCAACTGGCCGAGCACTGCATCGGGGATATCCAGGGGGTTCTGGGTAACGAAGAAGATCCCGACCCCTTTGGAGCGGATCAGTCGCACTACCTGTTCGATCCGCTCTTCCAGTGCCGGAGAGAGGTCTTCGAAAAGGAGATGTGCCTCGTCAAAGAAGAAAACAATCCTCGGTTTCGCCGGGTCGCCAACTTCGGGAAGCTGCTCAAAGAGTTCCGCCAGGAGCCAGAGCAGAAACGTTGCATATACCTTTGGTGACTGCATGAGCCGCTCGGCGGCAAGAATGTTGACCGTACCCCGGCCATTTCCGTCCGTCTGCAGAAAGTCTTGGATATCGAGGGCCGGTTCGCCAAAAAGGAGGTCACCTCCCTGTTGTTCGAGCACCAGGAGGTTGCGCTGAATCGCGCCGATGCTGGCCGGAGAGATGTTGCCGTATTCGGTCCTGAACTGGGCGGCATTGTCGCCCACGTGCTGCACCATTGCCCGCAGGTCTTTCAGGTCCAGCAGGAGGAGTCCGTTGTCATCGGCGATCTTGAAGACGAGGTTCAGAACACCGCCCTGGGTCTCGTTCAGGGAGAGGATGCGTGACAGGAGCAGCGGGCCCATTTCGGAGACCGTTGCCCGGAGCGGATGTCCCCGGTCGCCGAAGATGTCCCAGAAGA
>JAJZQA010000147.1 GCA_021810985.1 Deltaproteobacteria bacterium | reverse complement strand
GCAGTTGTTCTTTGCCTTCTCGCTGCGCCCCACTTCATCCCCGCCGTTTCTCCCCGTTTCCGGTCCACTTCCGCAACAGCCTGTCCGTTTCATATCTTCCTCCATCCGTTGAATTGACTGCTTTTTACTATATAGACGGGGAAAAACAGAAAAGGGATACGCTGTGCGGAATTATTTTTTCTCTTTCCGATCACACATAAGTTCGTTGCGTTCGTCGTGGTAGAGGCTGCACTGGGATTCCATTGCCTTGCGCAAAGCGGTGCGGCCGCGATGAAGCCGGATCTTGACGGTGTCGATGCTAATACCAAGTATTTCTGCAATCTCGGGGTTCGTAAGCTCTTCGAAGTCGCTGAGGAGCAGGACCGTGCGGTAGTTTTCAGGCAACCGGCCAACGACGGCGCGTATGCAGGCATTCATCTCTCTGCGAATATACTCCTGGTCAGTCCCGGGAAAACCGCTATCGGGTAGATCATCAATCGAGCCTGCATCATCGAATAGCTGCTCAGAACCTTGCTGCCTGGCCAAAGACGAAACTGCATGGTCATGAGCCGCGTTTGTCGCAATGCGGTAGATCCAGGTGGAAAGGGAGGATTCCTCACGAAAATTCTCCAAAGACCGGCTGATATTCAGGAAAACGGCCTGGGCAACGTCGAGCGCGTCGTCTTCTCCAATAAGGTTTGTGAGGTAACGGTGTACCTTCGGCTGAAATTCCGAGTAAATGCTGTCAAAGTCTATCAAATGTGATCTCCCCCCTTACATGTTCAACTCGTTCTTCATCCGGCAGTCGTTTGCGGCTGACTGGCGAGCGAAGTTCTCAAAAAACATGATGCGGGCTTCCCCTGTTTTACGTGCACACTTTTTTTTCAAACCGCCGAGCCAGGATCAGCCTGACTATCCTGCCCAAGGCGGAAATGTTGTTCCTTAGTTTATAGAATGAGAGGGAATCCTTGACCGCTCCGGCAATAATCCGGGGTCTGAAATAGAACTTCCCATACGCGCGCTTTACGTACCTCAAGAGCTGCTCTTCGGAAAGCTCGCTCAGAAGAAACGGTTTGGCGCATGCCTCAAACCGGTCCCAGTCCGTTATCTTTTCCGGCAGAATGCCCCGATCTTTCGCATAGGTAAATATGGGCGCGCCCGGAAACGGAACAAGGGTCGTAAACATGGCATAGCGAAGAGGGAGGGAGCAGGCAAACGAGATTGTCTGTTCTGCGGTTTCCTCTGTTTCACCGGATATCCGAAGATAAAGGAACCGACCGGTACAATACCCGCTTCAGCCACCAAAGAAATCACGTCGTGCGCCAACGCCGGGGATCGGTAGTTCTTGTTCATTCTGCGCAGCATGGCCTCGGAGCCGCTTTCCAGGCCAAAAAATATCATGAAGCAGCCTGCCTGTTTCATTTTTCTAGCAAGCCCGGCATCCAATGCTTCAACCCTTGCTGAAACATCCCCAGACAATATCCGTCTTTCTTTCGAGCAAAAGGTCGCAGAACCGGTGAATCTGCTTTTTGTTGATTACCAGAAGGTCGTCATTGAACAGCACCTGTTTGATGCCGTACTTTTCCTTGTAATATTCGATCTCCGCGACAACGCTCTCCGCGCTTCTCTGCCGTACCGTTTTTCCGAAGTTTTCGTTTGATGCGCAGAAGTTGCAGCTGAAGGGACAGCCCCGCACCGTATACATCATCAGAAAAGGGAGTTTCTTGATCGGCACTCCCCTATTCATCACACTCTCCACAGAATACTCCCAGCACTTTTTCTTCGAAGAGGTACTGCTCAGGGTTCCAGGCAATCAGCGTCACCCTGCTCCCGCTTATGGTGAGATCGTTACCGCTCACCAGCCAGATTTTTTTCGTCCAGTCATTCCACCTGCCGCTCAGGCGCAACTCACCGGCCTTGTTGGTCGTACCCCGGGCAAGCAGGTCCCCGGCCGGAGGGGTGTCGGCATTCCGAACCAGCACATACCCGCTGAGCGGCTTCAGCTTGCGGGCCGTGAAACTGAACCGTCCGGTCTTCTCGTCATACATGAGGATCCCGCGCGCGCCCGACGGACGGATCTTCCAGGTCTTCGGATCCTTGGCGTACAATGCCAGCGTGCGTTGGTGCGAACGCTGTTTTCCGACAGCCTGTGTATCCAGTGGAGCGCGCGGCTCTCCACCGGCAGCCGGCTCCGCCATCGCGCACCAGAGAATCGTTATTGCAATCAGACAGAAAACGGGTATAGGAAAAGGAATTTTTGTCATAAACGGAGATTTTCTATTACTGTCCCGCCCTCTTCTGCCAGGCGGCCCAGCCTCCCTTGTAATTTCCAGCCTCCGGCAGCCCTGCCAGATGGTGTGTCAGCTAGGCATAGGATGAACGGATGCCTCCCAGGCAGTAATAGACGACCGGTTTGGAGGTATCGACCCCATGCTTGGCGAGCAGCTTTTTCAACTCGCCCGGTGGGAGCGGGTGACGGTCCTTACCCGTGTAAAAATCATCCCAGGGGATATGGACAGCGCCGGGAATCCTGCCTTTGATCCATTCCCAGTTAGAACGGACATCCACCAGAGTAAAAGAGCCCTTCTGTTGCTGAACCTCTTCCGTTGAGACAACAAATTGCGGCTTCAGTGCAAACTGGTAGCCGGCTTTTTTCCCACCCGGTTTTACCGCGCCCTTCACCAACGGCAGGTTCCGGCCTTTCCAGGCCTGGATGCCGCCGTTCAACAGCCGGATCGGACCCTTGTGGCCGAGCCAGGAAAGCAGCCAGACATCGTATCCCTCGCCGCCCCAGCTCTTGTCCGCGTCTCCGTATACCACCACCGGGGTCTTTTCGTCAATCCCCAGTCCGGCCAGGGCCGCGGCCAGTTCCCGGGGCGGAAATGAGCTGTACTGTACACCTTTTTCATCGGTTCTGGTATAGTCGTCCCACGAAAATGACCGGGCGCCCGGAATGTGGCCCGCTTCCCACTCCGCCCTGGGGCGGGCGTCAAGGACTATCCACTTGGATGAATTGTTTTTCAGGGTAGTTGCATCGATAATCCCCAGATCGGCCGCCAAGGCCCCCACGGAGCACGAGACAATCATGATTGCCGCTATAAGAAACCTCCTGAATAATGATTTCGCAAAAAAATGCGCACTGTTCGTATTTCCTCTTTTCATTATTGCCTCCTGTGGCATGCTTGCCGTTCAGCCGGAACTGCGCCTGGTCGTTCCGCTGCTGGTCGGCATCACGGCGTTCATGGTAATTGTTTTGGCACTTGTTCTCTACTGCGGTGAGAGGGGTACGGTTTTGTGGACTCCGTCCGTGATTCTCGGTGTGGCGCTGCTCCTGCGCCTTCTGTTCCTCTTCGCCCCGCCCCAGTTGTCCGACGACGTGTACCGCTACCTGTGGGACGGACGGCAACTGCTCCGGGGAGACAACCCTTACGCTGCCGCGCCGGCCGCGATACAGCCGCCGCCCGACCTGGCGGTCGTTCATTCCCGTATCAACCATCCCGACCATGTAACCCTCTACCCACCGGCGGCCCAGCTGGTCTTTGCCGGAGGGGCGGTAATGGGCGGCGGTATCACCGGCCTCAAGGCCTTTCTGGTTCTGTTTGACCTGGGACTATGTGCCCTGCTGATGGTGATGCTGCGGAGTCTGCGAATGCCTCCGTGGCGTGCCGTGCTGTACGCCTGGAATCCGTTGCCCGTGCTGGAAATCGCCGGATCGGGGCATGTGGACGTCGCCGGTCTGACCATGCTGATGGGCGCATTCTGCCTCTTATTGACGGAACGAAAAACCGCTCCCACAGCTCCTCCACGACAGTGGCCGTTCATTCTGGCCGGAGCGCTGCTCGCGTGCGCCGCTCTGGTCAAGCTGTTCCCGATCGTGCTGGCGCCCGTCCTGTTCCTGCTGGTTCCGGCACCGCGCCGGATCCATTTTATTGCCGGTTTTGCCGGGGCAACGGCGGTACTCCTAGTGCCGTTTCTGCCGCACCTGGACAACATGGCGGCCACGCTCGACATATATGCCCGCAATTGGGAATTCGCCGGCTTTGCATTCAACACCCTCAGAAAGATGACAGGTTCGGGAGGGATCGCCCGCATGCTGGTGTCCGGAGGTTTTCTGGCTGTTGCCGCCTGGATCTTCCTCCGTCTGGCACATCGGCTCACAGGGCACCTGTCGACCGCAGACCAGGGGCGCCTGGCGATGGAGGCCTGTTATGCCCTTGCCATGGCGATGTTGTTGCTGACTCCGACCCTTCAACCCTGGTATGCCCTCAGTCTTGCGGTATTCCTTCCCTTCTGCGCCGGTCCGGCCGGTCTGGTTCTCTGCTGGGCGGTCTTTCTGACGTACCGGGTTCAGATCCCCTATTTCATTCTGGGCCAATGGATCGAAGACCCGCAGGTGACGGCGGCGTTATTCCTGGCGCCAGTAACGGCATATCTGTTCAGCAGGGTTTTTCAGGGTTTTCACTCGGCTCCTGAATAAGCTGTCGCGTCAATGCCGGTGTTCTTTGTTCCACCCGGAACAGCTCCCGACTGATGACCCACAAGATCTTCACTCCGGCCCGCACCACCCCGGACAGGGTCCGGCTGATCTTGGACTCTCCCGCTATCCGCACATGATAGGGAAGCGGCGTTTCCACCACCCGTAGTCCCGCCTTGACTGCCCGAATCTGCATCTCCACAGTCCAGCCGAAGTTGCGATCCTCCATGTGCAGCTCAAGCAATGCCGGCCAGGTGATGACCCGCATCGGTCCCAGATCCTGGTAGTCATGGCCCCAGACCAGACGTATCAGGCGGGTCGCCAGCCAGTTGCCGAAACGCTGCTGGGGACTCATGGCCCTGCTCGCCACAGTAACCCGCCGCGCCAGCGCCAGGTCGGCCTCTCCTTTCAGCAGCGGCTCAAGTAATGCCGTCAGGTTTTCCACGCCGTCACTGCCGTCAGCATCGGCAAAGGCCACCACGGCCGGAGGGTTGCCGGCAAGAGCGGCAATTCCAGCCAGACAGGCGCTGCCATAGCCGGGCAGCGGCTCATGAACCACTTCCGCGCCGTTCGCCCGGGCAACCGCCGCGGTCGTATCCGTGGAACCGTTGTCCACCACCACGACCCTGGAGATCACGGCCGGAACTCGTCTCAATACCGTCGGGAGCGATAGCTCCTCGTTTCGGGCCGGGATAATCAGTGCCACCTCACCAGAACTGGCTGCCAGCTTTTCCCGGCCGCCGGAAGATATCATTCTGCTACTGCCTTCTCAGGCTTCCGACGCTTGTATCGCCGGTAGAACACCGGAAGCAGGGAAACGGCAACGATCAAAACGATGCCCAGCAGGGCGGTTGGTGACAGGTTGCCCCGGATCAGCCCCAGCAGCGAGCTTGAAAAAACGATGAAGGCAATGCAGGCCGGCAGCATACAGAAAAATGTCGCCAGTAGATAATGGGTAAAGGGTACCTTGGTCAGGCCAAATGCATAGTTCAGCAGGTTGAAGGGAAAAGCCGGGATCAGGCGGGTAAAGGCCACCACCTTCCAGCCGTGCTGTTCCACCTCCCGGTCGAGCTTTGCCCATTTGGGGCCGGTCAGTTTTGACGTCACCCAGTCACGCGCCAGGTAGCGCGCCACCAGGAACGCCAGCGATGCGCCGAGGGTGGCGCCGGTTATGGTGTAGACCACCCCCCAGAAGGGGCCGAACAGGATTCCGCCGACGATGGTGATCGGGAGCCCGGGCAGCAGGAGCACCGGCGCCAGGGTATAGATCAGTATATAGATGGCCGGGGCCAGTGCCCCGTACCCGGCGATCAGCGCCCTCAGCCTGTCTTCCTGCAGGTACCCGACAGCGCCGGAGAGGTGTATTCCGGCAACGGCGGCCGCCAGCAGGACCAGGAAAACCAGCGGCTTCCAGGATCGTTTCTTTTTTTGACCTTCCTCTGCGGTGAAGGTTCGTTCCCGCAGCACGGCACAGTCTTCCATTTTCTTGAATCTCTTTTTCAGGCGGAGTCTGTTCAGGTAGGTAAAAGGGGCCGCAGTCCCCCTTTTCTTCCCGGCCAGGGTCTGTTCCGGGGTGAAGAGCAGATCCAACAGATGACTGGTGGGCGTATGCGGAGCCAGTGCCTGAACACAACCCGCGCAGTAGGTGATGATCCTCCGGCCTTGTGCCTCATCTTTGCGGCTGGAGGCAGCTACTTCCGCAAGATCGGGAGCAAACATCTTTACTCCGCCGCCCAATCCGCAGCAGAGCGTGGTCTTTCCGCAATGGGGCATTTCCTCCACGGTCAGCCCCTGCCGCTGCAGCAGGGTACGAACTGCCCGCTGCACCGGTTCGGCATTCCGGATCACGCATGGGTCATGCACGGTGACCGACCCGCTTGCTTTCTCCAGGGAAAGAGCGGATTCCGCGAGGACTTCGTAGACGGTTCTCACTACCAGTCCTTCACCGAAGGAGTCGAACATAACCTGACAGTTGGGGCAGCCCACCAGCACCTCTTTCACCCCCTGCTCTACCAGATAGTTCCGCATTTCTTCGAACATGGCAGTGGCGTACCGCTCCCGTCCCAGGCTGTGGGAAGGTTTCATACAGCAATCAAAAACAATGCCCATGGCCGGGTCGGCCGTTTGCAACAGGGAGAAGACCGTGGTGACCGCGTCAGGGCGGGTGCCGGACAGGGCGCAGCCGGGAAAGAAGACCGTGGTGCATCCCGGCGGCAACCGGTAGAGGGTGAAGCGGCGGGAGGTACCCAGCCGCTCGTAGCTCAGCAGTGGCGCATGCTCCGGAAAATGGCCGAAGCCCCGCTCCACCGCCTC
>JAJZQA010000146.1 GCA_021810985.1 Deltaproteobacteria bacterium | reverse complement strand
ACGAATTCTCGACGAGAGCGGAATCGACATCCTGCTGGTCGGCGATTCGGTTGGCGTTGTGTTTTCAGGATATGACACGACACTGCCGGTTACCATGGACGAAATGATCTATCATTCGCGTGCCGTTGCCCGTGCGAAGCCCAAGTCCCTCCTTGTCGTTGATCTGCCATTTCTCTCCTATCAGACCGATATTCGGGATGCCCGCGTCAACGCCGGGCGCCTCGTCAAGGAAGGGGGCGCCGAGGCGGTAAAGCTGGAGGGTGGCGAAAATGTCGTGGAAAGCATCAAGGCCATTGTCGATATGGATATACCGGTGATGGGACATATCGGTTTGACACCCCAGTCCATTCACCGCATGGGAGGCTACAAGGTCCAGGGAAAGTCGGAAAGCGCCGGTGAGCAGCTTTTGGCGGATGCCCTTGCCGTGGAGTCTGCCGGAGCTTTTGCCGTGGTGCTGGAAGGTATCCCCCTGAAGCTTGCCGCTAAAATTACCTCCCAGTTGGCGATTCCGACAATCGGGATAGGCGCTGGACCTCACTGCGATGGGCAGGTGCTGGTGATACATGACATCCTCGGTCTGTGTGAGAAGTACTCACCTAAATTCGTCAAACACTATGCCGATGTGAAAGCAATTATTTCCGACGCTGCCGGTCGTTTCGCCGCCGAAGTGAAGGCGAGTGAGTTCCCGACAGACGATCACTCCTTTCATTAATAAGGAAATCATTACCTCGGTAGCGAAAATGCAGGAGAGGGCGACAGCGGCGCTGGCCGCGGGTAAAACCATCTCCTTTGTGCCGACCATGGGCTTCCTTCACCAGGGACACGCCTCTTTGCTGCGTGAAGGGCGCGTTCAAGGTGATCTGCTGGTCCTGAGCATTTTTGTCAATCCCGCCCAGTTCGGTGTTGGTGAGGACTTCGAGTCGTACCCGCGCGACCTGCAACGGGACAGTGAAATTGCCGCTGAAAACGGCGTTGACATCATCTTCGCGCCGACCGCGAAGGAGATGTACCCGCACGGATATCAAACCTACGTGAACGTGGAGACGATCTCGCTGCCCCTCTGCGGCGCTTCGCGGCCGGGTCATTTTCGTGGCGTTACCACGGTGGTGGCGAAGCTGTTCAATATCGTCAAGCCGACAATCGCTTTTTTCGGTGAAAAGGATTTCCAGCAGTTGGCCGTCATTCGCCGGATGGTCCGGGATCTGAATATGGATCTGAAGATCGTCGGCATGCCGACGATCCGCGAGGATGACGGGCTGGCCAAGAGTTCGCGTAACAGCTATCTTTCGCCGGAGGAACGAAGCGCTGCCTTTTGCCTGTCGCGTTCCCTGGCAGCGGTCAGCGATCTCTATCGAAGCGGTGAAAAAGATGTTGAAAGATTGCGTGCCGGGCTGCTGGAAATTCTCACCAGCGAACCGCTGGCCCGCATAGACTACGCGGAGTTTCGCGACGGCGATTCGCTGGAAGAGCTCAGGCAGGCCGACGATCGGACGGTGGTTGCACTCGCCGTGCGGATCGGCAGCACACGACTGATAGACAATACCATAATTGGAAGGGGCGTCACATGGAAAGAAAGATGCTGAAAAGCAAAATTCATCGGGCAACGCTGACCGGAGCGGATCTTCAGTATGAAGGAAGCGTCACCATCGATCGGGACCTGATGGATGCCGCGGATATTCTTCCCTACGAGGCGGTCTGCATCTGGGATGTCAACAACGGCAGCCGCTT
This sequence comes from Deltaproteobacteria bacterium, assembly GCA_021810985.1. GTDB lineage: Bacteria > Desulfobacterota > Desulfuromonadia > Geobacterales > Geobacteraceae > RPRC01. The sequence continues at coordinate 5,061 of JAJZQA010000146.1, read as the reverse complement.
CGAGACCTATGCCATCGAGGGCGAGCGGGGCTCCGGCGTGGTCTGTGTCAATGGCGCCGCGGCGCGTCTCGTTGCGCCCCATGACCTGGTGATAATCGCCAGTTTTTCTTCCATGAGCGATGCCGAGGCACGTGCCCACGAACCGAAGCTGGTATTTGTCGATGAACGGAATAAAATCCTGCCTTCCCGCAAGGAAGTTGCCGGACAGGGCAGTCTGAGAAAGGTCAGCTGGTAAACGCCGCATCGTACCAGCCTGCAGCCGTGCTTCCGGCCGTTGCTTTTCCGTCGTTCTTTGCTACAAGTACAAGAAGACACATTAACGGTTTGCCGGGGCACTGCCATGAAAATTTACGCCGCATCACATCTCTTGCCTGTATCATCTCCTGCCATTGAAGGCGGAGCGCTGGTGGTCGAAAACGGAAAAATTGTGGCAGTCGGGAAGCTTTCCGAGTTGACTGCGGCCTTCCCGGCCCCGGTGATTGAAAATCCCGGATGTGCCATTATTCCCGGCCTGGTGAATGCCCACAGCCATCTCGAACTGACCCATTTCCCCTCCTGGAAGGTCCGCAAGGGCATCGATTATTCCCCCCGGACCTACGTCGACTGGATAATTCAGGTAATTAAAATCAGAAGATCCCTCAGTCCCGAAGAGCAGGATCACTCAGTTCTCGAGGGGATCAGGATCTCCCTGGAATCAGGGACAACGGCCCTCGGCGAGATCCTTTCCGACCCGGCGCTATTGTCCCTGTACCTCCGGTCTCCTCTTGTTGGGCGGGTTTATCTGGAGGCCATCGGCCAGACCCCCCAGCGGTGTGCCGATGTGCTGTCAGCCATTGGGGAGACGCTGCCGCTCTTTTCCGGAACGGATCTTGCGCCCGGGATTTCTCCCCATGCGCCGCACACCGTGTCGGAGGATTTTTTCCGGGAATTGCGAGACTATACCGCGCTGCAAGCCTTGCCGCTCATGATCCATCTGGCCGAGTCCCGGGAAGAATCGACCTTCTTCTTTGACTCCAGCGGCCCGATCGCCGAGAAGCTCTATCCCTTTGTGGACTGGAGCGAGCATCTTCCGCCTGCGCGGCGAATCAGTCCGGCAGCTTATCTGGATTCCCTCGGCGTCTTGCGGCCGGGGACGGCGCTGGTCCATTGCGTCCAACTTGCTCCGTCGGATGCGGAACTTTTAAAAAAACGCAGAGCTGCCGTTGTGCTCTGTCCCCGCAGTAACGAGAAGCTCGATGTCGGTGCCGCTCCGGTGCATCTCCTGAAGGCGGCCGGGATTCCGCTGGCGCTCGGTACCGACTCCCTGGCCAGTAACGACTCACTGTCGCTCTTCGATGAGGCCCGTTTTCTCCTGAAGAGGTTTCCGGATCAGTTCTCTCCGGGTGAAGTCCTGCGGATGATGACCCTTACGGGTGCAGAGGTTCTTGGCAGAGGAACAGAAATCGGGTCCCTCGAGCAGGGCAAGCGGGGCGACTTCCTGGTCATATCGCTCCCGGAGAATCCGGGTAAGGACCTCGCGCTGGAGATCATCACAGCAGGAACTCTTCGCGAAGTTTTCATCCAAGGCAATTCCCTGCATAACGCCGCCGCCGCGACCATGGCGGAATTATAAAGTTTTTTCCATAGCTTTAATTTTTCTCGTTTGGTATCATAAGGACAATGAGCGAAAAGTTGATCTGCAACAACAAGAAAGCCTATCATAACTATTTTATCGAAGAGAAATTCGAAGCCGGCATGGTTCTCACCGGTACTGAGATAAAATCGTTGCGCATGGGAAACGCTAATCTGAATGACTCCTTCGCTATTGTCAGAAACGGGGAAGCATTCCTGAATAATTTGCACATTTCGCCCTATGACTTCGGCAACCGCGAGAATCACGATCCGGACCGGATGCGCAAACTGCTGCTGCACAAGAAGGAAATCGCCAAACTGTTCGGCAAGATCCGCGAGCAGGGTTACTCGGTGGTTCCTTTGCGGCTCTACTTCAAGAACGGGCTGGCAAAAGTGGAGATAGGCCTGGCAAAAGGCAAGAAGCTCTACGACAAGCGTGAAGTGATGAAGGAAAAGGACCAGAAGCGCGATATGTCGCAGGCGCTGAAGCAGAGAAATAGAGAATAGAGAATCAGGGGACAGGGAACAGCGGGCAGGGTACAGTGAATTACAAAGCTAAAGATTTTACTGTTCGCTGTACGCTGTCCACTGTCCGCTAACCAAACGGGGGTGTCAAGGTTTCGACGGGGGTAATAAGCAAAGGTTGCATGCCGAGATCCGGGTGGCTCGTTAAACAATCCGGGGCGAATTAAACGCCGATAATTACGAATACGCTTTAGCAGCTTAATAACCTGCTAACGATTTGCCGACCCTCTCCCACGGGGAAGGACAAATCGTCATTTTAGTGGGATAGCCGAGGGGAGCGCCTGTGACCCGGAGCGAAATTGAAGCAGGATCGCCAACTGAAAATCCCGGCCAGTGGAGCTTCACGCGGTTAAATCAAATACTGGTATAAGCATGTAGACGCCTTCTGTGGATGATCTTCGGACGCGGGTTCGATTCCCGCCACCTCCACCATTAGAAAGTCCGGTAAAGTCCGGACGAGTTCAAAAAAGCCCTTAGAAATAAGGGCTTTTTCTTTTTTGTTGTCCAGTTTGGTGCAGTGTGATATAGAGGAATCCATGGCATATGACGGTACCTTTGGGGATGTTCCGTCATTATTGTGTAGCGGATACCGTCAAAAGGAGGATAAATCCATGCCAAAGCGGATTCAGCCCTTATCAGAACTTCAAGTTAAGAAAGCTAGGCCAAGGGAAAAGGACTTTAAGTTGGCAGATGGTGGAGGCCTTTATCTTCTGGTTACCCCCAGCGGAGGGAAACTATGGCGATGTGACTACCGATACAACAACAAACGCAGAACCTTAGCCTTTGGTGCTTATCCTTCAATCACCCTTGCCGATGCCAGGCAACGGCGCGATGACGCAAAAAAACTTGTCGCTAACGGAGTTGACCCGGGTGATGTCAAAAAAGCACGGAAGGCCGCGATCGTAGCAGAGACGGAAAACAGCTTCGAGGTTGTGGCGAGAGAGTGGCACACCAAATTTTCTGCAACGTGGTCTCCTAGTCATTCCGAGACAACTCTCAGGCGTCTCCAGTCCGATGTCTTTCCGGTTATTGGTCCTAGTCCAATAGCAGAGATCAAGCCTCCTCAAGTTCTGGCAATGCTCAGAAGGATTGAATCAAGGGGTGCCCTGGAGACTGCTCATCGAATAAGGACCATCTGCGGTCAAGTTTTTAGATATGCAGTAGCTACAGGGCGAGCTGAGAGGGATTGTACTGCTGATCTGAAAGGTGCATTACCACCGTACAAGAAAGGACATCTCGCGGCCATTACCGACCCGAAAGAGGTTGCACCACTTCTGCGAGACATTGATGGCTATCAGGGTTCTTTTGTAGTCAAGTGTGCCATGCAGCTTGCTCCACTGGTCTTTGTTCGTCCAGGGGAGCTGCGACAAGCAGAATGGGCCGAGATCGATCTTGATGCGGCAGAGTGGAACATTCCAGCAGAGCGGATGAAAATGAAGGTCGCACATCTTGTGCCACTATCAATCCAGGCCGTAGCGATTTTGCGGGAGCTTGAGGCTGTTACCGGAAGAAGCCGTTATGTGTTTCCTTGTCACCGATCCTTTGCGCGACCTATGAGCAACAACGCGATTAATGCAGCGCTACGTAGACTGGGATTTGACAAGGACACGATGACGGGCCATGGCTTTAGGGCAATGGCACGCACCATCCTTGATGAGGTGCTCCAGATTCGGCCGGATTATATCGAGCATCAGCTCGCTCATGCAGTCAGGGATCCAAATGGACGTTCATACAATAGAACGGCGCATTTGTCTGAACGTAAGAAAATGATGCAGTTGTGGTCGGATTATCTGGATGGGCTGAAGGCAGGGGCGAAGGTCATCCCAATACGAGTCAAATCAGAATAAAAGGGTGCTGCAGCAGTAAAATTACAACATCTATAGTTGCTATTTAACTGTGATCTTGATAATCCTGCCAAAAGAGGTTGTTGAATATGTAACTCTCCTGGGGTGGTTCCTCCGACTACCTCTCTGCGAAAATAAGGAGATATTCGTGAAGTTACCCTCCATTGATGGCCGAGAGATTGTACCTGTTCGTTTCATCCCTTTCATTTCTTCGGATATTTTCGGCCAAGAAACTCTTGCGGGAATATTAGCCCACAAATTAAGAGCAAACGGCTTTCCTCTCCTACAAAAATACACGGAAGTCACTGTTGACGGTGAATCTACCGAAATACTTACCTCGAAACTTATTGGCCATCACCCACGACATTTTGAGGTGTATGCATACCATCTGACCGAATTTAATAAAGTAGAAAAAATGCTTGCGACTGAGTGGGACAGAATCGTCTTGCGCATTTCTACCCTAGAGCCGAAATTTAGAAAACAGGAAGAAGTAAGCGGTATACATAATGAAAAATTCCATGAATGGTATGTTGAGTCCTTAAAACTATTACCTGCTGGTGTATTTCTTTGGAAAAGTGATTTTGAAGCTCTTTGGGATTCTTACCTTGGGCAATCTTTGCCTTTGCCAAGTAGTCGCCCTGATGAAAGAAAAATCAACTATGGGGCCTATTTGGGGCCGGAATTCATAAAGATTGTCGAGGAAGGGTTTGACGAATTGTTGAAGGCGAGTTCGGCAATTATTCCTGAGGAAAGTGAAGAAACCCCCGAAGAGTTCGTTGCGAGGCGGCTGGAGGAAAGGTTTAGGCCTGAGCAAATTGCTGTCGAATTGAGAGCGAAGGGAATGAGTTACCAGAAAATCGGTAAATTGCTTTGTGACGATGGAACTCATGTTGAATTTGGTACTATCAAGAAAAGGGGACAGCGATTGGTTGATAAGGGACATACCATGAAGAGAAAGTGAGCTGGACATATCGTAACATATCGAAACTAGCCGGGTAATTGCCCGGCTTTTTTTGTCCCCAAAATGTCCCTTGCATGTCATCTAGGTGACTTAGTTAATTGTTTGTGCCGGACGACAATA
>JAJZQA010000145.1 GCA_021810985.1 Deltaproteobacteria bacterium | reverse complement strand
CGGCCCGTGCGAGATGACATTGATCCCTCTTTCGCTGCAGGCGGCAGTGTTGGAGCATGGTCCGGCCTTAGCCGGGACGATAGGAGACCGCTGGAAGCTCATTTTTCAGCTGGATCATTCCGATATAATCCTTGAGTTCGGGGTTGAGGTAATCCATTGCCGCGAAAACCTGGCCGGGGTGAAGTTTGTCGAAGTTGACCTGGACACGATGATCCACCTGCGAAGCCTGATGGAAGCGCGGACCGTCAACCCCGATCAGGTGCGCTACGAACTGGAATTCCTGCTGGATGAGTAAGAAACCTTTCGGCAAATCCCGGCAACCTCCGGAGATACTGCCATGCACGGAAACCAGATCGAAAGGCACCTAAAAAGTCTTTTTGCCAACACTTCACACCAAAAACCAATAACCAAAAACTGAAAACCCCTTCCCCCTGCTGACCCCTGACCCCTGTACCCTATACCCTGTAATCACTCCCCAATAATCTCCAACATCTGCTTTTTCCTCAATTCCTGCAATTTATCAATCGTTTTCATGCGCATCGCGCGGGACCTGGTAAAGGGATAGAGGATGCCGTTCATCAGCCGCATGCCATAGTTATTCTGGGGAAAATCGTAGAGGCCGTGACGCTGGTAGTGGCGGTGATCCGCCGGGAAAACATGGCGGAATTGCCCCCAGACCACGTCGCGGAACAGCTTCTTGCCACCGATGCTCAGATAGGTCGGCGTTCTGATCGAACCCGCCGTATCCAGGCGGACCACTTCCGCGGCCAGGTTCTGCAGCAGTGCATCAAGCTTCGCGGAATCACCGAATTCATCAGTGACGTAACCGGCCGGATTTGCCTGTTGAATTTCGGTATAGGCCTGAAAAATCTGGCGAAGATTGGCCAGTTGGGCGAAGGGTCCGGAGAGGATGAAGCCGAATTGCTTTCCGGCAAAGGCGGGAACATGGTTATTGAAAAAGCTCCGGTCGAAAAAGATCTTCCAGAGGGAGGAAAGGTAGCGGTCGCGGATTGAGCCGGCAAAGACAATGATGTCGGCGGTCTGCAGCTTCCCGGTAAACATCGCCCTGAACCCGTCCCGGTAGACGCAGATATTGTCATACCCGCACTGCACACAGCCGACACAGCCCCCGGCGATGTCCACCGCACGGAGGTTCACCACCTCAGGTGCGGCGGAAAAGGCTTCCCTGAATCTGCGGATCATGCCGCCCAGGGTACTCTCCTCATTTTCCAGGTCGGTGACGATCACCAGCCGTTTATCCTGCGTGTCCACGCGTTCGCTCGCGGGGCCGGGCTGGTAGTGAAAAACCCGCTCCGACAACGCCGGGTAGGTCCGAGCGGTGGGGATCTGCCGCTCCAGGGCCGAGAGAAAGTTTTGACCGAAATCCAGCAGCCTTTCGCGTTCATTTTCCCGCAGCAGGTCGTCCATGGCTGCCGAGTGGAAGCCGCAGTAGCGCAGGCCCAAGTCGTCGCAAATGGCATGGAGATAGTTGTGCGCCGTGTGATCGAAAAAGCGGATGGAGGTGGTGAGGACCGCGGCATAGCGGCCTCGAAAGGTATCTTCAAGACCTCTTTCGAAAATCAGTTCGATAAAGCGTTTGTACTGGCCGGGAACCAGGTAGAAGTAGACGGGAAAGGCCCAGAGAATACCGTCTGCATCACGGACCGCATCGATACACTCGCTGAAGTTCGATTCGTCTATTTCCCAGGATGTTATGGTTGCGGATACGTCCTGCACGCTCCAAGCATGGGGGGGAAAGCGGGCGCGGAGAAAGCGGACATAGAGATGGGTCAGGCCGTTTTCACCCTTGGGGCTTCCACCGAGAACGACGATTTTCATGGCGACTATCCTTTCCCCTTACTCCCGTGGCGATTTTCCCGATTAATCTAGCGGAAAAAGGAGACCCCCAAAAGAAACTTGCTGGAGTTGAGCGGTTCGTTTGGCGTTGCGGTTCCGGCATTGGAGATATGGTGATATCGGTATTCAAGCGAGAGAGCGGTATCTTTGTTGATGAAATACTGGAGGCCGGTGCCGCCCTGGTAGGAGAAATTCAACCTGCTGCCCATGCTGGGCAGTCCCAGGTCCAGGTAGAGAATGCCTCCGCCGGCAAAGACGTAAGGGGCCCACTTGTCCAGAGAGGTGAATTTCCAGCTGCCCAGGAGGTAGCCGCCGGTCATCGGCGAAACCTTGGGGTCCACCACCAGGTGCAGCGGCAATTCCATCAGGAGTTCATGTCTGCCCTGGTACCAGCCGGAGCCGAGTTCCTGCGACAGGAACCAGCCGAAGCGGGCGATGGTATCGAAGGTTTGTACCTGGGTCCGGGTTTCGCCAAAGTCGCGATGGGTAATGCCGTAGCCGGAGAGGAGAGTATATTCGTAGCGCGCCGTTTTCAGGTCGACCGGGTCAGCGGCTTGCGCCGCAGCGGTAAATAGTAGCAGGAGAACAAGGGCTGTCGAAAGTAGCGTGCGAGTTATTGTCACAAGGTACCTACCATTTCTGTTTCAGTTCGAAGCGGAGAATCTCCGGCAAATTACGGAAAAATACGGCGATGCTGTGGGGAGATTTCCAGAGCATCTTCGTATAGCCCCAGTGGATCCGGCTGCGGCGATAAAAGCTGCTGATGAATTCGTTATACAATTCTTCCAGCCGCTCGCGGGTCAGACCGTGGGGGATGAAGACGAAATTCATGCAGTTCATGGCGGGCCAGTCTTCGGTGAACTCGCCGTGGTCTTTGATGGTCCGGTAGATCGGGGCGCCGGGAAAGGGGGTGAACTTGGTCACGTTGATTTCGTCCAGCGGCAGGGTCAGGGCGTAGCGGATCGTCCGTTGGATTGACTCCTCGGTTTCCCCGGTAAAGCCCATCATGAAGAGCCCTTTGACCCGCATGCCCGCATCCTTCACCATCTGCAGCTTTTTCCCTACCTGATCGAGCTCGTAGAGTTTCCGGTGTTTCGATAGGATTTCGGGATCGCCCGACTCGATGCCGAAATTGACCTGCCAGCAGCCGGAGCGTTTCAGGAGCGAGAGGAGTTCCTCATCAACATGTTCCAGGCGGGCGATGCAATTGTAGCTGACCGGAACCCGTTTTTCCTCCATCAGCGTGCAAAACCGTTCGACGCGTCCGCGGTCGAAGGTGAACAGGTCGTCGTAGAAAAAGACGTGCCGGATGCCGAACTTTTCGTGCAGGTAGCGGAGATGCTCGACGATGTACTCGGGGGAGTTGAAGCGAAAACCCCTGCTGAATACCGAACGGTCACAGTAACTGCACTGGTAGGGGCAGCCGCGGCTGGAGATGATGCTGGTGTTGGGCGCTTTCGGGTAGCTGAAGAGCGGCAGGTTGTAGCGCCGGGGAAAATCGGGAAGCAGGTGGTAGGCGGGAAAGGGGAGCGAATCAAGGTCCGGGATGTTTTCCCGCACTGCTGAGAGGACGCCCTTGCCATCCTGGCGATAGCCGATGCCGGGGATCGACGCCACGTTCCGGAAGCCGGAAGTCAGGAGTTCGGCAAAGGTCACTTCACCTTCGCCGATTACCAGGAAATCAACGGCCGGGAATGAGTCGAGCAGGGAAGCTCCCACCGTGCAGGCATGGGCGCCTCCAAAAACGATGCGAATTTCCGGGCGCTGCTCCTTGACCCGTGCGGCGATGGCGTAGCCTTCCAGGAACGAAGAGGTGGTGCAGGAGAAGCCGGCCACATCCGCGTTCCGGGCGAGGATATCCGCTGCGTGCTGCTCGATGGTTGCAGGGGCGCCGTAGCAGTCCATCACTTCCACTTCGATCCCGCTCTTTTCCAGGTAGGCGGCGATACTCAAGAGGCCGATGGGGGGCATGAGATTGAAAATGGTGGAAATGTCTTTTCCGGACCCCATCCAGTTGCTGCCGTGGGGGTGGACCAGGAGAGCTTTCACGTCGGTTCCTCGCGGGGTTTTTCATTACTTTGTTGCTTGAGCACGATAGCAGAAGCAAGGTTGGAATGCCAGACGGAATTGCGGACGGGCACGGCGCATTTTGCGCGCTGCCGGCCTTGCGGAGGATGGGTGTGAGTGCCGGATCCGAGTTGGTCAGTTTTTAGGGTGACTGTCGTTTGCCTCGGGGAGCGTCCGGTTCATGCTGCCGGTGCGGTAGCCTTCCAGGTCGAGAGAGACGTAGGCAAACCCGGTCGCTTTGAAGAAGCCGATGATGGCCCGGCGCTGCTCTGGAACCAGGAAGCGGGCGATTTCCGCTTCTCCGACTTCAATGCGCGCTGTTTCTTCATGGAACCTGACCCGGTAGGTGTGGAACCCGGAGTTCTTCAGGAACTCCTCGCAGCGCTCGATTTGGGCAAGCCTGTCGGCGGTGATTTCCGTTCCGTAGGGGAAGCGGCTGGCGAGGCAGGCAAAGGGTTGCTTGTCCCAGGTGGGCAGACCCAGTTCGCGACTGAGGGTGCGCACCTCTTCCTTGGAAAGGCCTGCTTCCAGGAGCGGGCTGCGGATGCCCAGTTCCGCCGTGGCCCGGCGGCCGGGGCGGTAATCTCCCAGGTCATCGATATTACTGCCGTCAACTACGACGGAGAGGCCCAGTTCCGCGGCCTTGGCGAGACACAATTCGAACAGTTCCTTTTTACAGTGATAGCAGCGATCGGCGGGATTGCGCGAGAAGCCGGGAATGAGGAGCTCGTTGGAGTCTATAACAATGCGCGAGGCTCCGATCTGTTCCGCGAGCTGTCCGGCTTCGCGGAATTCGGATTGCGGGTAGGTGGGCGAAGTGGCGGTCACGGCCCAGGCCCGGTCTCCCAGAACTTCATGGGCAACCTTGAGCAGGAAAGTGGAGTCAACGCCGCCGGAAAAAGCAACCAGGACGGAGCCCATCTCAGCCAGGGACTGGCGGAGGGTATCGTATTTTTTGTGGAGCAGGTCCATAAAATTTGTCCTTATTTGGAATTCACCCCCGCTGAACCATTGTCAGGGTGAGGGAAAACAAAACCCTCTCCTTGCGGGAGAGGGCGGTGCGCTGGTGTGCCGCAGACAACCCCTTCAAACCTTGACAGGGGAGACTTGAAAGCTTCTCCCTTGTCAAGGTTTGAAGGGGGGTGATTTTAGGTGTTACGTGGTTCTAGTCAAAGATCCCGGTGGAAAGATACCTCTCACCCGTGTCACACATGATGGTTACCACGTTCTTGCCCGTGCCGAGTTTTCTGGCCAGTTGCAGAGCCCCAAAGAAGTTGGCACCCGCGGAAATACCGACGAGAAGTCCTTCCACCTTGGCAATTTGCCGTGCCGCCTCAAAGGCCTCGCTATTGGTTACCCTGATTACTTCGTCGTAGATGCCGGTGTTGAGGACGTCCGGTATAAAGCCGGCGCCAATCCCTTGAATCTTGTGGGGACCCGGTTCGCCGCCGGACAGAATGGGGGAGTCAGCCGGTTCCACCGCGGCGATCCTGATTGCCGGATTGTGCTTTTTCAGTACTTCGCCGACACCTGTCAGGGTTCCGCCGGTTCCGACAGCGGCAACAAAGCCATCGATGGACAAGCCTTTCATGGCTTCGATGATTTCGGGGCCGGTCGTCTTGCGGTGAACCTCCGGGTTGGCCGGATTTTTAAACTGCTGCGGCATGTAGTAGCCGTGTTTTGCCGCCAGTTCTTCCGCCCTCTGCACGGCGCCGCGCATGCCCTGGCTTCCGGGGGTAAGGATCAGTTCCGCTCCATAGGCGGCCAGCAGTCTTCTGCGCTCGATGGACATGGTATCCGGCATGGTCAGGATCAGCTTGTAACCCCGCACGGCGCAGACCATGGAAAGTCCGATCCCGGTGTTGCCGCTGGTGGGTTCGATGACCGTTGCTCCCGGTTTGAGGAGCCCGTCCTGTTCCGCCGCATCGATCATGGCCAGACAAATACGGTCTTTGACACTGCCGCCGGGATTGCCGGATTCCATTTTTACATAAATGGTTGCGGCGTTTTTTTCTTCGAGTCTGGTGATCCGTACCAACGGGGTGTTGCCGATCAGGTTGAGGACGGAATCATATTTGTCTGCTGGCATAGCTGTCTCCTTAATCATGCTGATGAAAAGCCTTGGTCAAATGTGGCACCGCGACCCATTGCCGCCCAGGTCTCTCAAAAGCGAACCGTTTTCAAATGTAGTAGGTGAAACGGTGATCCTGTTCCCTTTTAACCCCGAGTGCCTGTCCGCGTTCGCAGAGTGTTTTCAGGGTCATGTCGGTGAAAAGTTCATTGAGTTTGTCGCTGGCTTCCTGCCAGACCGTCTGGGTAACACAACTTCCCTCAAAGGGGCACTCACCTTTTTTCTTTTTCTTCTTGCCACTGCACTCGACAAGGAGGGTATCGCCTTCCGCGGCTTCAAGAATCTCCCTGATGGTGATCTGTTCCGGTTTTTTTGCCAGGTAGTACCCGCCCTGCGGGCCTCGCTTGCTCTTGAGTATTCCGGCTTTCTTAAAGCTTTGGAAGATCTGCTCCAGGTAGCGCGGAGATATTTCCTGTCTTCGTGAAATATCCTTGATTTGCGAAGGGAGGGTGCCGGAATTATAGGCCATGTCGAACAGTGCTCTCAGGCCGTAACGGCTTTTTGTCGATAATCTCATAACGAACTCCTCCTGGGGCGTACCCTGCCGCGGCCATGACGCTGGTGGCCGTTTGCCGGTAGCATTTTCATAAATTATTGCTGTTACTTTATAATATACACATCATTATTGTCAAGAACGCAAATATCTGGTTCGCGTATTCCTCATAGTTATGCTGAAGATTCCGGGTGTTGTTCTCCCAATGATTATCTGCTACGATTCGCTAGGAGCCTATCGGACTTAGGAAATCGAAGCGAAAATTCGGCTGGGCGAGGACAGATTTTGTCGATTTTGCAGGGTAATAGTTGTTCTATTGCCCAAAAAAGCGGCGAAATATGGA
>JAJZQA010000144.1 GCA_021810985.1 Deltaproteobacteria bacterium | reverse complement strand
AGTTCGTTAAGAAAATGGGTGCCGAGCGAAACGTCCGGAACGAGATTCTCCCGCATGGTAACAATTTCGCAGACAACGGCAATGTGGTTGATATCGGTAAAGGACACGGGAATACCAAGGGTAGCGCAACTCGTACCCCACCGGCCCGGCCCTAACAGCAATATATTTTCATTACCGGCAGACGAAACCGTCTGATTCAGATAACCGATCAGACGTGCGACTTCATGCCGCTCCTGAATGGTCAGCTTTCCGTAGACCTCGGGCGTCACGTAAATGATCCGGTCAATGCGAATGTGGCGGCTGTGGCCAATCACGGCGCCACTCGCGGAAACGATGCGTTTTTCCTCAGGAGCGTCCAGCGGCACCGGCGCTATGGTATCCATCCCCTTCACCGGCAGCGGCCGGCACTGCACGATATGAACGCGGTAATCCTGGTCGTCGAGAAAATTCAGGGTAAACTCCACGTCAACCGGATAATCGTAGGCTTGATGCAACGCCCGCAGCATTTCACGGATGTCCTCGACAAAATCGGTGGTACTGAGCAGTTTGTCAAAGGTAAGTACCCAGGTCGGCCGAGTTGCATGCTCCAGCCCCCAATTGGCGCCATTGTCGGTCGAGGCAAACAGCCTGACCGGCACGTCGTGGCTGGCGGCAATCACATCCAGAAAATGCCCGGAAACGAGGCGGTTTGCATCCAGGTCGAGATAGTCCACCCGCCGCTGGGCATACTGCCGCACTTCCTCGAAATTTACTTCCGGTCGCCGGTCCGGGGCGTTCAAGGCGACCACGCGTGTGTAATCATCGTCGGAACGGTCCACCGCACGGGTCCCCAGTCCGAACACCAGACGCATAACGCCGGCTTTGGGGTCAATATTCTCGTTCCAGGCATAGGGGTTATAGGAGAAACCGACACCTGCCGCATGTGGATAAAAATAACGGCCGTGGACCGCTCCCGATACCCGCATCACCAGAAGCGCCATCTGCTCATCCTGCGCCAGGAGACCCTTTTGCTCCCGGTAGCGCAAAGCTCGCTCGCTCATGCTGCTGGCGTAGATGGTGCGCACCGCGGAAAGGAAATCTTCCAACCGGCGCTCGCGCGGCCCCTGGTTGGGACAAAAGACACTCTCGTACTTGCCGGCGAAGGAATTGCCGAAATTGTCCTCCAGGAGGGAACTTGAGCGCACGATGATGGGCGCCTGTCCGAAATAATTCAGCATCTGTTCAAACTGTTTGATCAGATAGTTCGGGAACTGCCCGGTAAGAATTCTTTGCCGCGCCAGTTCTGACCCTTCCAGGAAAGTTAGCGGATTCCGCTGTTTCTCACGAACCCACCAGGCGCCGTTACGGACCAGGAAAGTGAAGAAAATGTCCGAGCCGATGTAAAATGAGTCATGAGCTTCCAGCAGCATGGTAAACCGGGAAGAATGGTTCTGCAATATACGCCGGGCCAGAAGCATGCCCAGCGTTTTGCCGCCGATGAGTCCAGAGCCGATCATACGCCGGCGAATCTCCAGAACATCCTTCAACGTCATATAGCGGGAAATCAGTTTGAGGATGCCGGGATCGCGCGACATCATCATCCGGCAGAGCCGCTGGAACATCTCGGCTTCTTTTTCGGGCGAACAATAACCGGCTTCGGCCGCCGCAAGCACTTCCTCCCCCTCGGCGAAGGTCCTTTCCCAGAATCCGGGCCGGGCATCGGTATCCAGCCCCGACCAGTTGACGGAGGTGAGAATCGAGCTGATCAGCGCACTCGCGGTCACGGGCAGAAATTCGTTTCCTTTCCACTCATGCAGCATGTTCATGGTCGGTGAATAGCGCAAATGTACCTTCAATGGATAAATATAGCGCTTGTCCTGGAATTGATAGACATCGAGAAACAGTTGGGTAGTCTCAAAGATCGGTTGCAGCGCACGGACGGAGTGGTAGTTACGAAACAGGGCAAAATAGGCCACCGTTTCCAGGTCGAAAAGATAGGGGCAGGTCAGAACGAAAAAATTCCCCAGCATCTGGTCCGAATACCAGTCCGCGGCGAGCTCCGACAGGCAGTCGAACACGTAGAGCGCACCCCGGCCGACACGTTCGATGGTTTGATGAATCAGGGCGATAAAGGTTTCGAACCCGGCATTGGGATCCAGTTCCACCAGCGTAATGGCCGGGTCAGGTTGAAGCAACGGCGGGTGACTGGCAAAGCGGAAATAGACCAACTTACGCCCCGAGGCGATTCCCGCCTGGACGAACGGAAGGGTCAAAGCCTGATAATCTTCCACGCTGTCCACCTGCCAGACGATATTGTCACCGGCCAGCACCCCCTTCAGGGCTGAATCGAGACCGGGCAAACCTGTCGTAAACGATGTCTCGTACATATTCAAAAAAGCCCTCCCTTTCGCCTGGCGGATGCCGCCAGTCAGTCGCCGATCATCAAAAACCGCCTGAAAATCCGCCCGGTGTGTAGTAACGAAAACAGTATACGCTGTCAGAATATATTCGTAAGCAAAAAAAGAGAGGCTCTGAAATTTCTTCAGCGCCTCTAGTAGTGTTCATTTCATTCTGGCAGAAGCCAACTTTCCGCAAATACGGCTAAACGACGCCCTGATCGATCATCGCATTTGCCACCTTCAGGAAACCGGCAATATTGGCGCCGACGACATAATTGCCCGGACAGCCATACTCCTCGGCGGTAGTGTAGGAGTTGTGATGAATGTTCTTCATGATAGTCTTCAGCTTCGTGTCAACTTCCTCGCGCGACCAGCTCAGGAACTGGGCGTTCTGCGACATTTCCAGACCGGATGTGGCAACACCGCCTGCGTTGGCGGCCTTGCCGGGGCCGTAGAGCACCTTGTTTTCGAGGAAGATGTTCACGGCATCCGGGTCGCTCGGCATGTTGGCGCCTTCACTGACAAGTTTACAACCATTCTTCACCAACTCGCTAGCTTCCGCGCCGTCGATTTCATTCTGCGTCGCGCTCGGGAAGGCGCAATCGCAGGGAATCGACCAGGGTCGTGAACCGGCAAGGTATTTTGATCCGGGGAATTTCGCCTGGTATTCGGAGATCCGGCCGCGACGTACGTTTTTCAGTTCCAGCACCCACTGCAGCTTCTCTTCGGTAATTCCATCAGGATCGTAGATGGTTCCGTTGGAATCCGAGAGGGAAACCGGTTTGGCGCCCAAATGCAGCAGTTTTTCCACGGTATACTGGGAAACGTTTCCGGAACCCGACACCAGACAGGTCTTGCCTTCCAAAGACTGACCCTGAGTGGCGAGCATCTCCTGGGCGAAATAGACCGAGCCGTAACCGGTGGCCTCCGGGCGGATCAAGGAACCGCCCCAACCGAGGGCCTTACCGGTCAATACGCCGGTAAATTCATTTTTCAGCCGCTTGTATTGGCCGAACATATAGCCGATTTCGCGGCCACCAACACCGATATCTCCGGCAGGCACATCAGTAACTGGTCCGATATGACGATACAATTCGGTCATGAAGGACTGGCAGAAGCGCATAACTTCGTTATTTGATTTGCCCTTGGGATCGAAATCGGAACCGCCTTTACCGCCGCCCATCGGCAGGGTCGTCAGCGAGTTTTTGAAAACCTGCTCGAAGCCGAGGAACTTCAGAACGCCGAGGTTTACCGACGGATGAAAGCGGAGCCCGCCCTTGTAAGCGCCAATGGCGCTATTGAACTCAATGCGGAAACCCTTGTTCACCCGGATACCACCCTTGTCATCAACCCACGGCACCCGGAACATAATTACCCGTTCCGGTTCCGTGATGCGCTCCAGAATACGCTGTTCCTCGTATTTGGCGTGGCGCTCGAACACCGGGGCGAGTGACTCAAGAACTTCTTTCACTGCCTGATGGAACTCAGGCTCATTGGGGTTTTTCTCTACAACGGAATTCAGTACAGACTCAACGTAGGACATACGGCCTCCTTTTGAAGTATGCTCGCAGTGACGACGCTGCCCTGCGAGCTACGTTATGGCTACTACCAATTGATTGTTTCGCGAAGCGTTCTTCTACACCAGTTTACCGGCATTAACCACCCTACTATCCGCTCCTGCCCCCGGGTGGGTTTGCCTTCTACGATAAAATTTCCGCCGGCCAGCGGCTATCTCCGAGATAGTCATGTATGGCCCGGGCAGACTTTTTGCCGGCGCCGATGGCCAGAATAACGGTTGCAGCGCCGGTCACGATGTCGCCTCCGGCAAAAACCCCCGGTTTGGTGGTGCGCCCGTCATCGTCCGCGATAAAATAGCCCCGCTCATCCGTCTCGATGCCGGTTGCGGTAGACGCTACAATCGGATTGGCCGACTGGCCGATGGCAACGATCACCATCTCCGCAGGGACGACGAACTCAGAACCTTTTACCGGTAGTGGGCGACAACGGCCGGAACTGTCCGGCTCGCCAAGTTCCATGCGAAGACACTCAACACCGGTTACCCAGTTCTGTTCGTTGCCGATAAACCTGACCGGGTTGACCAGGTAATTGAAGTTCACCCCTTCTGCTTCGGCATTTTCTATCTCTTCGATCCGGGCCGGCAGTTCCTTGCGGCTTCGCCGGTAGAGTATGGTTGCTTCATCCGCCCCCAGACGCAGAGACATTCGCACCGCATCCATGGCCACGTTGCCACCGCCAAGCACCACGACCTTCCCGCCCTCAGCCACAGGGGTGGAGTTGCCGGGGAAGTTGTGCGACTTCATCAGGTTGCAACGGGTCAGGTATTCGCTGGCCGAATAAACTCCGTTCAAGTTCTCTCCAGGAATACCAAGGAACTTCGGCGCACCGGCGCCGTTGCCGAGAAAGACCGCATCAAATTCTTCAAGCAGGTCGTCCACGGTGGCGGTCCGTCCAACCACGAAATTTTTCACCAGCCGGACACCAAGCTTTTGAATCACCTCCAGTTCGAGACGGACGATTTCCTTGGGCAGACGGAATTCGGGGATACCGTAGACCAAGACCCCCCCCGGTTCGTGCAGGGCCTCAAAGAGCGTAACCTCGTGCCCGAGCTTGACCAGATCGCCTGCGACGGTTATACCGGCAGGACCGGCGCCTACCACTGCTACCCTTTTGCCGGTCGGCGGTGCGGTATCGGGAATCGGCAATTCTTCTTCGAAGAGCGCATAGTCGCTGGCGAAGCGCTCAAGACGTCCGATGGCCACCGGCTGGTATTTTTTCCCCAGAGAACAGGTCAGTTCGCACTGGCTTTCCTGCGGACAGACACGGCCGCAGACCGCCGGCAAAGCTGAACTGGCGCGCAGGATGCGGGCGGATTCGAGAAAGTTTCCATCTGCTATTTTCCGGATAAATCCGGGAATGTCTATTTCCGCGGGACAATTGGTGACACATTTGGGAGTTTTACAGAGCAAGCAACGATGCGCCTCCTCGACAGCTGTGTCCTTGTCCCAGCCAAGTGCTACTTCATTGAAGTTGCTGATCCGCTCAACGGGGTCCTGGTGGGGCATGGGCTGGCGGGGGATGGCGCAACGTTCGGCAATGGTCAGGTTTTTGCTGTAGTCACTCACCGGGCACCTCCCCAGCAGGCACCATGTTCGTGATGATGAGACAGGGCCACCGCCTCCTGCCTGCCATACATTTTCTGCCGGGACATCATCTCGTCCCAGTTCACCTCATGACCGTCGAAATCGATCCCTTCGGAGCAGACAAAACGTGTCTTTCCGGCAACCGTCACGCGACAGGAACCGCACATGCCGGTGCCGTCCACCATTATCGAGTTGAGGGAAACGATCGTTTTAATTTTGTGAGGCAACGTCATCTGGGAAATGATTTTCATCATGATCGGAGGCCCGACCGGATAGACGAGCCTGATGTCTTCGCCTTCATCCAGGAGGCCCTGAAGAACATCGGAGACGAGCCCCTGCGTGCCGTAACTGCCGTCGTTAGTGGCAACATAGACCTCGTCGCAGACAGACTTGAGCATCTCCTCACAGATGAGCAGTTTTCTTGTTTTGGCTCCCAGCACAGCGACAACCCGATTACCCGCTTCCTTGAAAGCCCGGGCTACGGGGTAGCCGGCGGCGATGCCGAAACCTCCGCCAACCATCACAAAGGTGCCGTCGATTTTTTCCACATGGGAAGGATTGCCAAGGGGCCCAACCACATCGAGAATCGTATCGCCTGGCTCCAGCGTGGCCAGCAATTCCGTCGTGGCGCCGATTTCCTGAAAATAAATATCGATGAACCCGGCAGCCCTGTCCCAATCGGCGATTGTCAGCGGAATCCTTTCCCCGCTTTCATGGATGCGCAGCATGATAAACTGCCCTGCGCAGCATTTCCTGGCAACCAGTGGTGCGGCCACTCGCATGTGCCAGGTACGTTCCGTCAGTATTTTTTTCGAGAGGATAGTATGCATCAGTACCTCGGATAGGTCCGGCATTCAACACACCCATCGTTAAATAAGTAAGTGTGTAACACTTTGGACCCGCAAAAGTTAAAAAGTCTGCTCTGAATTTCTGAGGCATATATACAGAATTTTTGCTAAAGGTAAAATTTTATTTCCAAAGCCCTCCATCAGCAATTTTCGAGTACATATAGCAAACATATTTTGAGTACACTGAGTACATCTATAACTTGACTTCCCTCTTTAAACCCCCGTAAAATACCAGCAACAATTTAGACATAAAAGAGGTATCAATGAAAGCGATCGACGCAAATCTTGATGCACTTCGAAACAGGATTACGAAATTCGGCAAGGAAAATCTCGAAGAAATCCTCTTTGCAACCGCCGAAGGAATCCGTCTGATTTCGAACAGGAAGCGGGTTCGGATCTATCTTGAGGACCTGACCGGCGGTGTGCTCTCCTGCGCCCACGTCTCCGGCCCCTACGCGGATGAAATCAAGGGGACAAGCTTTCCGATCGTCTCCCGGGAAGCGTTGGTCTCTATCGTGTTT
>JAJZQA010000143.1 GCA_021810985.1 Deltaproteobacteria bacterium | reverse complement strand
TCGTAGATGAGCAGGTCCAGATCCATGGTACGGGGACCCTGGGGGATCGTACGTTCCCTGCGGAAAACCTCTGTTTCGATGCGCTGCAATTCGGCAAGAAGCTGGTGTGGCGTGAGTGAGGTTTCGAGCCGGAGGACAGCGTTCAGAAAGGGGTCCTGGGGTACGGGACCGACCGGTTCGGTGTCATAAAAGCCGGACAGGGCGGTGATGCGTGATGCCGGGATCTTGCCGATTTCGGCGATTGCTCTGAGGAGGTTCAACTCCCGGTCGCCGAGGTTCGAGCCGAGGCCTACGTAGCTTACAAATTCCATGTGTTTGAGTAGAGCATAAATGAAATTTTTCGTCAACAATTCAGTAGGTAAGGATATGTGCCCCGTTTTCACTACCCAGGCACGGGAACCTGGTGTCCGGACTGACCGTGAATTCGATCTCGTCAACCCCGCCGCTTACAGCCTTTTATTGTCCCTGTCCGGATTGAAGATCAGGTTGAGCAAGCCGCTCGTGATGCTGAATACCAGGGCGCCGAAAAAGGCGTTCCAGAAGCCCGCTACCGAAAAACCTTTCACCAGCCAGGAGGCCAGCGAGAACAGACCGGCATTGATGAAAAGAGTGAAAAGTCCGAGGGTCAGTACGTTAATCGGCAGGGTGAAGAGCAGGAGAATCGGACGGAGAAAGGCGTTCAGCAATCCGAGCACCAGGGCGGCGATGGCCGTGGTCTGCCAATTGTCCACGCGAATTCCCGCGATGATATTTACCACCACTACGAGAGACAGCCCATGAATCAGCCATCTGACAAAAAATCCCTTCATGCACTTCCCCCTTGGTTGCTGCCGCGGATGGTTTGGCGGACAGAGTTTCCTTTCTGACAAGCCGGATCGGGACTCTATCGTGTCGGATACCCAGTAAGTATCCGGCATCGTGCTGCAAATGTCCAGCAATCCTGACACTGTCAGTGGATCTCTCCGTTTACAGGCTTTGGAAGTGCGTTATCATTATCATAAGAAGCTTGACGGTAGGGAAGATTTCGCGGATAGATTCTTCTGGATGAAGATCCATTCGTATCCGGGAGGAATTCATGAATAGTCACTGGAATATATTTAAAGGGTATTTGCCCTCAGAACATGATGGGTGTGCCATTATCTGCTACGGCAATAAGGTCGGCCGGCCGACTCATGGCAACCTGCAGCGCACCATCGAGGCACTGGTGAAAATGGGTCACCGTGCCGGTGAGATAAACGGCGAAGGAGACGGCTGTGGCGTCCTGACCGATATTCCGCGCCTGCTTTGGCGTGAGGCGCTGGAAGAGGCCGGCCATTCCGGGGATCTGGCGGAATCGGTTTCCTTTGCCCTTGCCCACCTGCTGGTGCCGCGGGAGGCCCTGACCGAGCAGTCCCAGCTGCTGGAAAATATTCTGCAACGCTTTGCCGGCAGGGGGCTGGAAATTCTCACGGAACGTCCCGGACCGGTCAGGAGTGAGGCTCTCTCGGCCAATGCGCGTCGTTCGGAGCCTTTTTTCTGGCAGATTGCCCTGCGCTGTCCCGACCCAAAAAAACCCCCCCGCGATCCTCGCCGCCCTGGCCGTGGAGATAGAGCGGGAAACCCCGGTGCATGTTGCCTCCCTGTCCGGGCATGTTGCGGCGTACAAAGTCCATGGGGCACCTGAGATCCTGCCCCGGTACTATCCCGAGTTGAAGAGGCGCGATTTCCTTTCTTCTCTCACCATCGGGCATAGCCGCTACTCCACCAATACCCTGCCGACCGTCTTGCGGGCTCAGCCATTCGGTCTTCTCGCCCATAACGGCGAAATCAATACCATTGAACGGCTGCGTGACGAGGCCCGGATGATGGGCGTCGATCTGCCGTTCGGCGGCAGCGACTCTCAGGATCTGAACCGGTTGCTGGAAGGACTGATGTTCCGCCACGGTTTTTCGCTCTTTGCGGCCATGGAGATGGTCTTTCCGCCTATTTTCAGCGAGATGGACCGCATGCCCGCGGCACTCGGGCAGATGTACGGGCTGTTCCGGCGTTTTCTCTCCGCCTCGGCCCAAGGTCCGGCAGCGGTAATTGCCCGCTATGCCGACCGCTGCGTCTTCAGTGTCGATGCCCTGGGTCTTCGTCCTCTCTGGTTCGGCGAGACCGAGGAAGAAATCTTCGCTTCTTCGGAACTGGGCGTAGTGCCTCACAGCGAGATCCTTTCCGATCCCCGGCCCTTGTCTCCGGGGGAAAAGGTCGGCATTCGCATCCTGCCGGGAAAACCTCTGCAGATTTACGATCACGGGGAACTTATCGCCGAGGTTCTCGCAACGATCGACAAACGGACGGATCTGGCGGCCCATGCTCGCGAGCTTTTCCGCGGTGCGGATCTTCCCTTGGCTCCGGAAGAGATGTCCGCCCCGTTCCGCCGGACCGCGGGTCTCCGTCAGGAGAACCTGCTCGCGGCCAATGCCTGGAAGACCAGTGATCTTGCCACAGTGAGACAGTCCGCGGCACAGCGGCGGGAACCGATCACCTCCCTTGGCTACGACGGGCCTTTGGCCGCGCTTTCTTCGCAGCGGCAGAATATTTCCGACTTTTTCAAGGAACAGGTGGCGGTGGTGACCAATCCGGCCATTGACCGTGAACGGGAGATGGAGCATTTTTCCACCCGGGTCATGCTCGGTCCCCGGCCGGTCCTGCGCCGGGACGGTCACGATACGGTGGCGCTGGAAATTCCGTTCCTGACCGGAGGGCGGCGCGAAGCGAAGGTGACCAGGGACCGGGAGGCCGGCCGCGCGGCCGGGACCTGTGCCCTGGAAGATCTGCTCGGTTTTTTTGCCTCCGGGCGTGGACGCTACCGGGTCCTCAGTTGTGCACTCCGTTCCGGAGAAACGGTTGCCGATGCGCTGGAACGGCTCCGGAAAGAGGCGCTGTCCGCTGTTTCGCGAGGCAGCCGGCTGCTGCTGCTCGACGATGGCTCGGCCTTTACCGCAAACGTGTCCTTCCTTGACCCGGGACTTGCCGTGGCGGTCGTGCACCGTGCTCTGCGTGACGCCAAAAGCGCGACAGGCGAAAGCCTGTGCCGGCGTACCTCACTGGTGGTCCGTTCCGGCGCGCTGCGGAATCTCCACGACCTGGTCTTCCTCCTCGGCATGGGCGCCGATGCCCTCTGTCCGTATCTCATGTGGGAGTTGGCCGACGCCGAAGAAAACGGCCTGGCCAACCTTCTGGCGGTAGTGACGACCGGTCTGGAAAAGGTCATTTCGACCATGGGTACCCACGAATTGGGCGGCTATGGCCGGTATTTTGCCGCGGTCGGTCTTTCCGAGGAAGTGGCTGAAGTATTCGGCGCCGCCAATTTTTGCGGTTCCGCGGAGATCGGTCTGAATTTCCGCAGGCTGGAAGAGGATGGCCGGGAGCGGCGTGCCGTGGCCCGCAGCAGCAAAAGGCAACCGGTGGAGAACCAGTTTCGGATTTACTCAAAAATCTGGAAAATGGTCGGGCAGGTCGCCAAGATGGAGGAAAATTTTGCCGAGCTGTCCCGCCTGATCCGGCAGTATGAAATCGAACATCCGCTGGCGGTCCGCCACCTGGTTGATTTTCGCTTCCGCGAAGAGATTGCCGTGGACCCGGAAGAGGTGGACGTGACGATCGGCAACCATGATATGCCGATCCTCATTTCGGCCATGAGCTTCGGTTCGCAGGGGGAAACCCCGTTCCGGATCTACGCGGAATCGGCCCGGCGCCTGAACATCATCTGCATGAATGGCGAGGGGGGGGAAATTGCCGATATGCTGGGGAAATATCGCCGGAACCGCGGACAGCAGATCGCCTCCGGCCGGTTCGGAGTGACCATGGAGTACCTGAACTCGGTGGATTTCCTCGAAATCAAGGTCGGGCAGGGCGCCAAGCCGGGAGAAGGGGGGCATCTGCCCGGCTTCAAGGTGACGGAGAAGATCGCCGCTGCCCGGCACGCGGTGCCGGGGGTGTCGCTCATTTCGCCCTCCAACAATCACGACATTTACTCCATTGAAGACCTGGCGCAGATTATCGAGGAGTTGCGGACGGCCAATCCCCACGCCAGGATTTCGGTGAAAGTGCCTTCGGTGGCGGGGATCGGCACCATTTCCCTCGGTATTGCCAAGGCCGGGGCGGACATCATCACCATCAGCGGCTATGACGGCGGTACCGGCGCGGCCCGCCGGCATGCGGTGAAATTCGTCGGTTTTCCGGTTGAAATCGGGGTGCGGGAAGCACACTGCGCATTGGTTGGAGCCGGGTTGCGCAACCGGGTGGAAATCTGGGCCGATGGCGGTGCCAAAACGGGACGCGACGTGGTGAAGCTGCTGCTGTTGGGGGCCAATCGCATCGGTTTCGGTACCATGGCCATGGTGGTCATCGGCTGTACCGCCTGCCGGGGCTGTCACATGGGGACCTGCCATGTGGGGATCGCCACCCAGATCGAGACCGACGAAGAAGCGCGGGCAAAGGGGCTGAAGCGCTATGTGCCCCGGGTCTTGGAAAACGGCATCATCTACCATACCACCTTTTTCCGGGCTCTCGGCCGCGAAATCCGGACCTTGACCGCCAAACTCGGTTTCCAGCGCACTCAGGATCTGGTCGGCCAAGCCCACCTCCTGGAGCAGGTCCGCGGACTGGATCGCCTCGACCTTTCCGGTCTCCTGGCCCCGCCGCCTCCCGGAGAGAGCCGTCGCGACGATAACGCGGTCCGGATCATCCGTAAGCCACTGAATTATCTGACCTCCCTCATCTCTGGTCTGGTAACCGAAGCCTTTGCCGGGGGCGATGAACTGGTCCACTACAATGACGGTTCGGCCTCCAGTTCCGACCGGGCCATCGGCACCTATCTGGCCGGAGCTCTGACCCGGGCCCAGCGGGATGGACGCCTCACCAAGGCCCGCGAGGCGCTGCTCCATTTTCGCCGTGATTCGACCCCCGGCAACGGCTTGGGCGCTTTCACCCGTGAACCGATTACCATCTACGTCGAGGGCGGTGCCCAGGATGGCGTCGGAAAATCGGCCAACGGCGGCCGGATCATCGTGCTCAAAGGAGAAAACCGCCATGGCGTGCGGGTGGGCGGGGCCGTCGGCAAAGGTCTGGCCTACGGTGCCCAGGGCGGAACCTTTCTCATCCAGGAAGCCGCCGTCAGCCGGGCCTGCATCCGGCTTTCCGGTGCCGATGTCGTCCTGGGGGGAAGGATCAGGAAGCCCCTGGACGATTCGCGGGGACTTCTGGCCGATCGCGCCAACCTCAAGGGTTTTGCTTTCGAGTACATGACCGCGGGCCGGGTCGTGGTACTCGGTGATCCGGGACCCTGGATCTGTTCCGGTATGACCGGCGGTGTTGTCTACTGCCGTCTCGACGAGGAACTGGGCCTGAATCAGGCTGCACTCCGCCGCCGGATCGCCCGGGGGGCAACCGTTGAGATCCGCGACCTGGACGAAGACGACGTCCGCTCGTTGGAAGAACTTTTATTGCAGTACCATCGGGAATTGCTTCATTCCCACCAGGAGGAGGAAGCCGACTGGCTGGAGGGGGTACTCAGTCATTGCCGTAGCGCTTTCGTCAAGATAGTTCCGGAACACATACCTACACCGTTGCCCAGCGACGAATAACGGCATTTTGCGAACAGTGCATTCACAAACTGACAGGGTCCTGGTTTCGTGGGAGACGACCGCGCCACTGCTTCTCGGGAGACCAGGTACTATCTCAACCAAGCCCACGCTGCACGAGCTTGCTTGCTTGGAGAGTAGTACTCCCTTCCTCGTTTCTGCATAGGCAACGGGCAGATGTGCCGTCATTTTCCGCAGGTAGTAGACGTTTCGCCCGAATTCGCCCTTCAAAAAAGTGATTGAATTTAAATGACTTGACTCAAATTACGCACTGGCATGGCTTATGCTTTTCTCTCGGTGAAAGATTATGTCTGCCCATGTTTATGCAGGAGAATTTAAAAAGTGTCTCCCGGAGACATAGTGCTTTCCTGATACAGCTAGCAGTCATCATTTCCACCAGCGTTGCAAAACGAAACACAGGTCAAGGAGGTGCCGGGTGGCACAAAACGATGCGCGGGAAAGAATTTCCGCAACGGAAGCGGCAGAAGAACTGGAAACAACCCATTTACGCGTTCTTATGCTGATCAAGGAAGGTGCGCTTGACGGAATTCAGGTGGGTGAAGAGTGGTACGTTACCCGCAATTCCCTGGACTGTTTCCAGTCGCATGGCGGCAATGCCCAGGCCCAGATCAAGTGCCGCACAGCTTGCGGCGGGAGCTGTGGCAACCATTGATTGTTGCTGACCGTCAGGCAGATGGTTATGCAGCGCTCGTTCTTCGCTCCCGCCATTTTTGGCGGAGGCGAAAGGAGGGCCGGACGGTACCGGGGAATCCGTACTTTAGCGGTGCCGGAGCAAGAGCCTTGACCAATACCGGCAGACGTAGTAAGTGTAAGTTGCTGGACATTCATGACGGTCAGGACTCCATGCATACCTATCTCGACAAAATATTCGGCTCCCGTCTCAGGTCCAAGTTGATTGGCTGGCTGTTCAGTCATACGGAAGAAGAATTCTTCGTTAGTCAACTGGCGGAATTGTTGGGTGAAAAGACCGCCAGTATCAGCCGTGAACTTTCACGTCTCAACCGGGCCGGAATTCTTCTCTCGACCCGGCAGGGAAAACAGCTGAATTTCCAGGTAAATCCTTCCTTTTTCTTTTATCCTGAATTGAAGAGACTTGTGCAGAAAACCGTCGGTGTGCCCGGGCAACTGAGTCAGCTCCTTTCCCGACTTTCCGGTGTGCGTCATGCATTGCTCTACGGCCCCTATGGCGGCGGCGATGAGGAGGCAGGCAGCGATATCGACCTCTTGATTATTGGTGATGTTGATTGTGATGTGCTGGATGACCTGCTGGAAGGTCTCGAGAGCCGTCTGTCATTGACG
>JAJZQA010000142.1 GCA_021810985.1 Deltaproteobacteria bacterium | reverse complement strand
CGATAGTCCCAATGTACGACAGCCAGCAAGTACAAATCGCTCCGATAGCCACGCCTCGAGCGACCCCGCTCGGCCCCGACGCTTTCGGCGCGGGAGTCGGCAAAGGGCTTGGTGAGTTGGCCGGGGCCGCAGAATATGCCCAAAAGGTCACCGACCATAACGATCTGTTGGGCGCCCGCAAGAGCCTGACCGATGCGGCGAAGGATGTACTCTACAGTACGGACACAGACCCCGATACCGGCGTAGTCAAGGGGCTGATGTTCCGGCAAGGAGATGATGCGCAGGGGGTAGGCCAGCAGTTTGAAGACGACATGCGGGCAAAGGTGGGGGAGATATCGGACCAGCTCTCTGGTGACACCCTGAAAAACGCTTTCTCCGTTATGGCAGGGCACCAGATTACCCAACTCGCCACGGCTGCACACGAACATGAATTCAAGCAGAAAATGGCAGCAACCAAGATGAACACCGATGCCGTCAAGGAACAGGCACTTCAGATGACGGCTGTCGGGTTCGATTCCCCTGAAGTGGTACAGAATCAAATCAACAACGGGTTCCAGGCGATAAAATCTCAGATGTTGCTTGACGGGTATGGCCCTGACAGCGACGTTACCCGGTCGCAGCTCGAACTGTTCGAGTCACAGGTCCACAAGACGGTTGTCAATTCACTGATCGGGACCGGCAGGATCGGGGAGGCAAAGCGTTACTTTGACGACTGGAAGGACGCCGACGGGGGGTCGGTGTTCACGGCGCACGACAGCCTGGAACTTGAGCACAAATTGCGGCCGCTCTCGGATGCTCAAGAGGTGGCGACGGCAGCAAAAGATTTCTACAAGCCCGGTGAAACATCAATGGTCGATGCGTTCGCCGACGTTGACAAGAAATACGACTCCGATCCACTGAAGGCCGCTGAAGTCAAGCGCTCGATCATCTCTATGGATGCCAGCTACCAAACTGCGGTATCAGGAGCGGTCCACCAGTCCGCGAACAGCATCTACGATTTTATCAACGACTCCAAGGCGAAAACCGGGAACATGCCGACCTGGGACCAGGTAACGGCGATGAAGCCGGATGATGTGGCGAACCTCGGCAAGTACGCTGCCAAGGACATGGGAACGATCCGGGATGCCATCAACAATGCGGCCACCTCTGCGAACGTTTCGTCATTACTGAGTGCGGTCGACAGTAAACTGTACGACCTGCATGCCCAGAACAAATACCCCAACGCGGCCAATGCTGAAAAAGCAATCCCGGAACTGGGGGTACTCAAGCAGATCGATCCTGATTCTGCCATAAAGGCGCTCGACCACATCCAATCTGTTTACCAGGGGAACGTCCATTGGCAGCAATCCCTTGCTACACTATCCGCACAACAGCGGGTGGCACAACAGGAGCAAAACCAGCAAGCATTGTTCGGCAAGATCATAGCCAATCCTGGAGCGATCCAGACCGTGAACCCGGTTATGCTCAAGGCGTTGGGGTCACTGTCGCCTGACCAGGCGGCCATGATCGACGCGCTCAAAAAGAAGAACGATGACATGATGAAGGGACACCCGGTTTCATGGTCCCAGGACCAGATAAATAAAACGGTCAAAGGTCTACTTGGCTTCAAGGGCCAACTGTCGGCAGATAATGAACAGAAGGTTGAGCAGGCGTCGGCAAGCTTTGGGATGTACCTGTTTCGGCTGGAGCAGGCGAACAGCGGGCCGCTCAACCCCCAACAGGTTGAGCAGGCGGCGACATCATGGGCTAAAACTCCGGCCTATATCATGCCACTGGTCGACAAGAGTACCGCCAACGAGACAACCACCGTCGACATGTACAAGAAGAATGCAGACCGGAGGCTGGGTACGAAAGACACGTACAACAATGTATACAATGCTTTTAAGGCAAAAGGGGTCACTCCCACAGTGCAGCAGATGAATAATGCCATGCGGCTGGTCAACGGTGGGGGGCTGTAATGAGTGTTTACGATGATGCGGTAAGTACCGTCCTCAACAAACAGCAGACCGATAACCTCCCGGCTGCATTGTCCATGGCGGTCAACTCGCAGGTATCCCCCGACCAGGAAGCCGAATACCAACGGTTGTCGAAAGCTTCAGGGGTGCCGGTGGGGATGATCCGGTCCGGAGCAGACAACAGCGCCCGGCTGAAAATGGCACAGGACACGGCAGCGGTCCTTCCTGGCATCGCCCCCGCGACGGCCCGCTTCCTCTCCGACCCGCAGAACGCGCAGGTGGCACACGATGACGTTGACAGCCTGTCGGCCATGGAGCAGGTATTCAAGCCGTTCCTGGGGGCGGCAGCCAACGTCATGGGAGGCGCGGCCAGAGCTGGAGAACTCGGCAACCGGTTGATCGACCTGGGGCAAGCGGCATCTAAAAAACTCGGATTCGGCCGCTCGGCACTCTTCGACCGGATAACGAGCGGCAGTAGGGAGGATATCAAACAGGCTGAAACATACTGGCAGGCGCTGGCACAACGGTATGGCGTTGACCCACGGTCTATCCCTGGCCAGATTTATACCGGTATCGGTGCGACGCCCGAGGGGATTCTTGATTGGTCGCTGGGTGTCCCGTATGCCGCTGCCAAAGGGGCGATGGATAACGGCCTTACGGGTGCTATCACTGAAGGGACAAAGCGGGCTGCACTCGGTCAGATATTTCACGCGCTCGGGAATATTGGTCTCGGCCCGGTCGGCAGGGCCGGAGCAATGGGCGGCATCATGGGTGTACAGTCTCTGGCGGAAGGTCAAGGGCTTGATGCGGCTGTTGCTTCTGCCGTCACTGGTGCGGCTCTTGGGTTGGTCGGTATGACCGGAGAGCAAGAGACGGTCCGGCGTAACCTGATACAGTCCGGCGTTGATCCTGAGCAGGCAACGCAACTTGCCGCGCTCACCCATTCCGTCTCCCCCCTGGTGCGGGAAGCGACTGAAGCCAAAGAGGCGCAGTTGACGAAAGACATGTTTTCCGCCCTGGGTGACACTGCGGCGGGTTCGAAGCTGTTGCAGCGGCTTCCCGAGAAGATGCGCGAGTTCGTGACCGAGTTGAAACAGGGCGGCCCGGTCGATAACGTCTACATCCCGGCCGACCGCTGGGAGACACTCTGGCAGGATGCGAAGGATGACCCGGCCGACGTGGCGGAGCGGGTGACCGGCGACCGGCAGCAATATCTTGAAGCCCTGGCGACCGGGGGGGACGTGGTTATCCCCCTGGAGGATTTCATCAGCCACCTTGCCGGCAGCGAGTACATGAAGTCGCTGGTTGACGATCTGCGGTTACGGCCCGGCGCCATGACCGCCCGCGAGGCGGCGGAGTTCGAGAAACAGTACCCCGACAAGGTGCAGGAGCTGCGCGACCAGATAGCGGCCGAAGAGTCGACGAAAGAACGGGCGCCGTGGCTCAAAGTCTACGATGACGTGTACGGGCAGCTGTCCGGGATATACCCCCGCGACACGGCCGAGAAATACGCAACGCTGGCAGCGATCCGCGCCCGTCCCGACGCTCCCGAGCAGCTGAAAGCCGACTGGCAGACCATCGGCAAGTGGCTGGGGATCGACGGCGACACCTCCCGCGAGCAGCACGAACAATTCGCCCGTGCAGCTGAGTCCTACCTGATGGAGGGTAAGGCCCCCAAGCTGACAGACGACGTGCGACAGGTGTTTGACCGGCTGTTGGCAACTGACGAAGAGATTGCCAACGCGCAAAGCGAGGTGGGCCACAAACCGCTGTTCGCCACGGCTGAAGATGCTGGCATGACCGCCAAAGAGTTCGAAGCGTACAAGAAGGACGCTGAGGCCGGGGGGCAGAAGGCCCGCGACGTGCTGTCCGGCAAGCTGATGAAAGAGCTGCAGCGCGAGCACACGACCTGGTGGAAGGCGGAGAAAGAAAAGGTTCGCGCCGAGGTCATGGACGATATCAAGCAGAATCCCGTATACTCGGCGCTCCAGGAAATCATCAAGGGCAAAGACTTCGACGGGAACGAAACGCCGGGGCTCAAGATGGACCGCGCCGCGCTTGTTGATATGTACGGCGAAGAGTTCCTGAAACGGTTACCGAAAGGTAGCGCCACGGAATACGCCTACACCTCAGAGGGTGGCATACACCCTGACCTGTTGGCGGAACGGTACGGCTTCAGCTCCGGTGACGAGATGATCCGCAAGATGATCGAAGCACCGAAGATGACCCGCTTCCTGGCGGCGGAAACCGATTTGCGGATGCGGGAGCGCCACGGCGACATGAGGCTTGACGGCAGCATCGCCGATGAGGCGCTGAAGGCCGTTCATAATGACCATTGGGCCGAGGTGATGCGGGCGGAGATCAAGGCGCTCCGGAAAAAGGCCAAGGACGTCAAACCGTACGTGGACGCGGCAGTCAAGGAGGCGAACAAGCAGGCCAAAGCCGACGCCTCGATGACGCAGCGGTGGTACGACGCCGAGCGCAAGACCGACGCCGACCGAATCCGGGAATCCCGGCGGGCAATGCAGGACAGCATTCCCCCGGTCAAGACGTTCCGCGAGGCGGCAGCGCAGCAGATCGGCGCGAAGCCGGTCAAGGAGATCAGTCCCCAGCTCTACCTGGCGGCGGAACGCAAGGCGGCGCGGGAGTCGTTCGACGCGGCGGCAAAGGGAGACTTCGATACCGCGGCCGATGCCCGCACCCGGCAGATGCTGAACCACTTCCTCTACTTCGAGGCGGTCAAAGCGCGGGAAGAGGCTGACAAAATCCAGAAGTACGCGGTCAAGATGGGGACGGCTACGGAGCTGGGTAAACTCGGCAAGGCCGGGCAAGCGTATCTCGACCAGGTGAAGGCGATTCTCAACCGCTACGAGTTCGTCAAGGTGTCGCTCGCCGAATTGGAGTTACGGAAGGAGACGCTGCAGCAGTTCCTGGACCGGCTGAAAAACGAGGACGGGCTAGACCTTCCCATTCCTCCGGAGATCGTCGACGAGATGCAGCGGCCGCCCAACTATCGTGAACTGACCATGGATGAACTGCGGTCGGTCTATGACTCCGTGCGGATGATCGATCATGCGGCGCAGGTGGTCAACTCCGCCATGAAGGATGCTCACCGGGTATTGATGGGTGAGGCGGCTGCCGAGCTGGTGGACCGGCTGCAAATATCCATCCCCGAACGGTCAAGGGGAAGTGCCAACGACTCAACGCTCAGTTTTCTGGAGAAGATCAAGGAGCACGCCGGGGAGATCGACATCCCGGTAATCCGGCCGGAATTCCTTTTCGAGCGGATGGACGGCAACAAGACGCGCGGCGCCTGGCACGACTTCTTCTGGAACCGGTACAACGACGCGGCCAACTTTCAGAACCGACTGCGAGAGATGGTTTTTCCCGAGATTCTGGAGATAACCAGGGGCAAAGGTATCGACCGGTCAGAGCGGAAAATCTTCATCAAGGGGCTGGATGGTAGCCTATCGAAAGATGACATCATCGCCATTGCCCTGAACAGTGGTAACGAGTCGAACCTTGAAAAGATGATGCAGGGAGGGGTCCGTTTCCGCCGGGACGAGGTGGCAAAGGAGGTCACGCATGAGACACTACAGGAAATCCTCTCCCACCTGAACCCCGATGAAATCAAGATCGTCAACGGCATCTGGCGGGCCATCGAGAAGTTGAAGCCGGAAGCGGCAAAACTGGCCGTCAAACGTACTGGCATCGAACCGACATGGATCGAGGCCCAGCCGATGGAGATTGCCAACGGCACCCTTGACGGCGGTTACTTCCCGATGAGGTATGATCCCCGGTGGAGCCATGCCGGGGAGAAACAGGCGGACGCCTCGACTATTGATCAGATGTTCACCCGGTACGCGCCGACTTCCACCCGCCAGGGGTACATGAAGGAGCGTACCGACTTCTCCGCGCCGGTGTCCCTGGACTGGAAGTCGGTCACCACCCGGCACCTGGACGAGGTAATCACCGACATATCACACTGGGAGTTTGCCAGTCAGGCGCAACGACTCCTGAAGCGTGGCGACGTGAAGAGCACCATCATCGACCGGCTGGGCGAGCCGTACTACAAGAACCTGCTCGACTGGGTGCGCTACACGGTCAACCAGGACACCATGGGCCGGGAATCGTCGGACACCCTTGAGAAGTTGCGCCGCGCGGTGCGCACCAAGGCATCAACGTACATCCTGGGGTTCAAGGTCACCAACGCCATTGCGGACATGCTTATTGCTGCGCCCCTCGCCGTGCAGCGCCTGGATACGATCAACGTGTTCAAGGGCAGCATGGAGTACCTGCGGAACCCCCTGTCGGTGCATCGGTTTGCCTCTGCCTCGTCGGAGTACATGCGCCACCTCGACCTGGAGATTGACCGCAACCTGACGGAAGCACTCAACGACCTGGCCGGCAAGAAGACGATGCTGGACGATGTGCGCCGTTGGTCCCTGGAAAGCCGCATGTGGGCCTATAAGATCGCGGCCAACGCGGCTTGGATTTCCGGTTACCGGGAGGCACAGTCCAAAGGTATGGACGGCATTGAGGCGGTACGCTACGCCGACAAAATACCACGTATGACTCAGGATGCCGGACGAGCCGGTGACCTGTCGGCGGTGGAGCGCAACCCCAACATGCGTGAGCTGACCATGTATATCGGCCCGACTCTGATTCAGTACAACAACACTGCCGAGGCCGTGCGGCGGTTCTCTGATTCGGGTTTCACGAGCGGGAATATGGCCAACGCAGCCAAGGTGCTGATGTTCGGCTACATCGCCAATACGGTTGTCTATGAACTGCTGCGCGGCCGGAACCCGGACGATAACGAGAAACTGCCGGCTTGGCTGGCGGCTCGGCTCGGTCTTGGAATCTTCGACGGCATACCGATTGCCCGCGACATCGCAGCCTATGCCGAAGGGAAGATCACCGGGGAGCCCGGAAAGACCATGCGCAACATCCCCGTGATGGAGGCCGGTAAGCAGTCGGTCGATGCCATGCAGGCACTTATCAAGGCTGGGA
>JAJZQA010000141.1 GCA_021810985.1 Deltaproteobacteria bacterium | reverse complement strand
ACACGGCGCTTCTCGCCGCCGGACAGCGTGGCGGTCTTGGTCTACGGCGGCGGACAGCGCAGGGCGTCCATGGCCATTTCCAGACGGGAGTCCAGGTCCCAGGCGTCCACAGCGTCGAGCTTTTCCTGGACCACGGCCTGGCGCTCGCAGAGCGCCGCCATTTCGTCGTCGGACATCGGCTCGGCAAAGCGTTCGTTGATCTGGTTGAATTCGTTCATCAGGTCAACCGTACCCTGCACCGCCTCCTCGACGATCTCGCGCACCGTCTTGTCCGGATCGAGCTTCGGATCCTGCTCCAGAAAACCGACGGTCAGGCCGGAAGAAAGGATCGTCTTGCCGATGAAATCGTTGTCCACGCCAGCCAGAATGCGCAGCAGGGAACTCTTGCCCGAGCCGTTCAGGCCGAGCACGCCGATCTTGGCGCCGTAGAAATAGGAAAGGGAGATATCCTTCAGAACCTGCTTCTTGTCATAAAATTTGCTCACACCCATCATCGTGTAGATGACTTTTTTGTCGTCCGTACTCATTCGCTCTTTTCTCCTTGATTCTTCACTGAAAATAGTTCGCGCCGGAACTGACCCTGAAACAATTCCCGGCCGGTCGGCACGATTGACGGCATCCTCTTTTACTGCTATGTATAGAAAAATTTCCGGCAGGCATTCTGACCGGAAAAGACAAGATCCCGAAGGGGCACCCCATGCAATTTCCTGAAATCAGACCCTACCTCTTTAAAATAGGCACCCTGGAGGTCCGCTGGTACGGACTCATGTACATCCTCGGTTTCCTGGCCGTGTATCTGACCGCACTTTCAGGGGCAAAGCGCAAACAGCTGCCTCTGTCCAAAGACAACATCGCCGACCTGGTTTTCGCCCTGGCCGTCGGCCTGATTGTCGGCGCCCGTTTCGGCTACGCTCTCTTTTACAATGTTTCGTACTATCTTGCCAACCCTTTCAAGGTATTTGCCGTCTGGGAAGGGGGCATGTCGTTCCATGGCGGACTGATCGGGACCGTGCTGGCGGCCCTGTATTTTTCCCGGAAACATAAAATCGGCATGCTCCAGATTGCCGACCTGATCACACCGGCCGCCCCGATCGGCCTCGGCCTCGGGCGTCTCGGCAACTTCATCAACGGCGAATTGTACGGACGGGTTACCGACGTTCCCTGGGGGGTGGTTTTCCCCGCCGGCGGCCCCCTGCCGCGCCATCCATCCCAGCTCTACGAGGCAATCCTCGAAGGACCGGTGCTTTTCCTCATCCTCTGGCTGGTGCGCCGTTCCAACGCTCCCCCGGGGGTGGTGCTCTGGGTGTTTCTCGCGTTATACGGCCTGTTCCGGCCCTTTGTGGAACTCTTCCGCGAACCGGATCAGCAGCTCGGCTTTCTCTTCGGCGCCTTCACCATGGGTCAACTGCTGAGCCTTCCGCTCTTTCTGATCGGCACGGCGATGATCGTGGTCTCCTACAAAAGAGCTTCGAAGTCCGGCCCGGCAGCGAAGACACGCAAGAAGGGCAATCAATGAATCGCCCCTGCTCCTAACGCAGTTTTTTCCACATTTCCAGGACGTTATAGTCCTGGGTCTGCCGATAGACGACCGTATCCATGAGACATCTGATAATGTAAATCCCCCGGCCGTGCTCTTCCAGCTGTTCCGGATCCTGGGCACAGGCTGCGTCGAAATCGAATCCCGGACCGTGGTCATAGACCCGGATCAGCAGTTCTTCATCGGAGAGAGAAATGGAGATTTGGACGGTTTTGTCCGGGTCATCCTCGTGGGCATGGCGAATGGCATTGGCCATTGCTTCCGTCAGCACCACGTTCAGATGCTGGGCAAGGGTTTCAGCTTCCTCGCCCTTCTTTTTCAGCTCCCGGGCCAGATCTTCTCCAATCCGGCCAACCAGCTCCAGGTAGCGGGTCTGGTTGGGAACCTTCAAGTCCAATTTCAGCACTTTCTTTCCCATGTCTCCCTCTATAGCTGCACGGCAAATACTGGCTCCAATTATTTTTTTCCTGTCAGGGCTGCCAGCGCCTCTTCCTCGGAAACATAGATATCGAAGACCCGGTTCAGCCGGGTCAGTTCGAACATGGAGCGAACCTGATCCTGGAAGCCGGACAAAGCCAGGGCGCCCTTATAGGCAACAGCGTTTTTGAAGCCCGAAACCAGGGCGCCAAGGCCCGAACTGTCGATGAACCGCACCTCGGCCAGATCCACGAGCACATTTTTTGCGCCACCTTCGAAGAGTTCCTTGATCTTTAATTTCAGGACCTCGGAATTATGGGCGTCAAGCCGCTCGCTCTTGTAGCGGAGAATGCTCACACCGTCGCCTGCCGTCACCTCAATTTTCATGAAAGTCACCCCTTCATCAATCTATTTTCAACACCACCAGAGAAACGTCGTCTCGCAGGGTCTTTTGCCCGCTGAATTCGTGTACCCGTTTGAGCACTCCCTCGATAATCTCCTCCGGCGGTGCGCCCCGGTAGGCATAGAGCGCCTGATACAATCTTTCGCTACCGAACAGCTCTCCGGAATCGTTCGGGGATTCCGTGATACCGTCGGTGTAAAAGGTCAGGACGTCACCCTCCCGGAGAAGCAGGTTTTTCTCCTCGAACTCAACACCCTTGAGAACGCCAAGCACCATACCGTCAGCATCCAGCTCAACATAGCCCGGCTGTCCGCAGCGCAGCAACAGCGGAGGATTGTGACCGCCATTGGCATAGGTCAGCAACCGTGTTTCGGAGCTGAACTTCGCATAAAACATGCTGATAAAAAGTTCCGTCCGGCTCAGATCATCATACAGCAGCTCATTGAGAACCGCGAGAGCATCCCCGGCATTGCCGGAACGGAAGGCATGGGCCCGGAGGACACTGCGCGTCTCCACCATAATCAGGGCCGAACCTAGGTTGTGCCCTGATACATCGGCAATCACCAGATCGAGACTCGAATCGTCCCAGCGAAAAAAATCATAGTAATCTCCACCCACAACGTGAGCGGGGATGGAACGGCAGGCCATGCGCACCCCACGCATCGCAGGGGGAACATCCGGCAGAAGCGACTGCTGGATCTTGCTTGCCGTGGCCATCTCTCGCGAGTATGCATCGAGGGCCGGTATATCCGGGTACCTACTGTCCGGCCTTCCGACAACGCGGTTTCCTTTCTTCGTCATGTTTCACGACCCTCCACGATCGGCAAGACCCGTCCGAGACTCTCTTCCACCGGCAGTGATGTATCAATCTCTTCCCAGCTTTCCTGCCGCGGGTCGAGAGGTTCAAAATCGTTCTTTTGCCGGGAAAAAAGTTCCCAGCGTCCATTGGAAACTTCACGCCCCTCAGCCTCCCGCAACTCAAGCCGCTCCCGGCTGACCTCTTCGGGACACTCTGCATGGAAGAGACAAAAGCGTATCCCCATCCGCCGGGCCAGGGCCGCGGCCGCGGAGCGGTCGACACTTCGAGAAAAGGAAGCATCCATAATGACGCTGCGCCCGGCCGCCAGTGATTTTTCGGCCCCGCGGAACATTTCCCGATAGGTATCCCGGGTGAATTCCAGTGAATAGATGCCCTGATTGTACCCGTCATGGCAGTGAGCTGTCTTCGACAAGCCCGCCAGTTCCTTGCGCAGCATGTCCGAGCTGAGCAATTCAAGCCCGAGCTCGAAGGAAAGCTCGCGAGCCAGGGTGCTCTTCCCCGCGCCCATCAGCCCACTGAATGCGACCAGGACCGGGGAGAGGCCGCGGCGGCTGATGTAGCCTCGGGCCAGACGGAAATGCCGCCGGGCGCACTGCCGCGCGAACTCCTTCTCCCTTTCGTCGATTTGTGGATCGTCAAGCCGGAAACTTTCCACCTTGCCCCGGACAAAAGCCCGGTAGACCCGATAAAAATCGAGTATCTCCACCATGCCGCGGTCACCGGTCACTGCACAATACTCCTGGAGGAGGACTTCCGCAAGGTCCCGCCGGCCGCGGTACTCCAGGTCCATCAGCAGAAAGGCCAGATCGGCCGCGGTATCGGAAAATCGAAAACGGGCATTGAACTCGATACAGTCGAAAATATATATCCGGTCGGCCAGACAGATATTTTCACTATGGATATCCCCATCGCAATCCCGGATAAAGCCATCGGCAATCCGCTCGGCAAAAAGCTCCTTATGGCCGGCGATAAAGCGCTCAACCCATGCGCGGATGGCATGGAAATCGCTTCGCGACAAGGTCCGGGAGAGAAACGGTTCCATCTGGAGAAAGTTTTCCGACCAGTTCCGGCGGATCACCTCAAGGCTGCCATAGGAGTCGATTTCCTTACTCCGCTCGGCACCAAGATGGAAATCAGCGATGATCCGGGCGATCCCGCGAATGTCATCTCCGCCTACCGCGTCCTGCTCCAGCAATTGGTCAAGCATCCGCTCGGCAGGTAGTCTCTTCATCTTGACCGCATAGTCGACCACGGCGCCCTCCCCGAACAGACAGACCCCGGCGGGAGATTCCCGGACCTCCACCACGCAAAGATACATACCGGGGCACAGCCGGCGGTTGAGGCGCACCTCCTCTTCGCAGTAAAAGCGCCGCCGATCCAGGGTAAGGAAATTGAGAAAGCCGAAATCCACCGGCTTTTTAATCTTATAGACAAATCTATCCGTCAGAAAAAGGACCGACACATGGGTCTGGATAAGAGACACCGAAGTGGTCGCTTCATCAAATGCAGCAGGATTGAGTAAAGCATCGAGGTGTCTGGATTCCATGAAATATATCCCGGAGAGCGCCAATGGCTATCAACAGAGAAATTCCTGGGATATTCATTTGACGCTCCTACTGATTTATGATAGCTTTTTCTCTATAATTCCAAAGAAATTCGGAGACCGTGACGTCTTTAAGTTTACCCTATTTTCGGCACATGACATGTCTCCGTCCCACATCATTGCCGGTGACGAAATTCCGGGTCACACAATCGTTGGAACCGAGAGGGAGCAATAACCAAGCAGTTATGGATCACGGCGCACCACTACCTACTGTACAACAGTCTGGCAGTCCTTCGATACTGTAGTGAAGCATTAACCTTAACGAACCAGGAAACATACGTGGACAGGGCAGAACTCTCCGCGAACCGCTCACGAACCTCTGATTATTTGCGCCGGAAAACTTTAATGAAAACTATCGTCGCCAGTGCCACCCTCATGCTGTTACTCCTTCCTGCCTGCTCCCTCAGCCAAACGGCGAAGACAGGGCCTGCTGCCGCCCCGACACCCAGGATGCTTGAAACCAAGAAGGAATCCCGCGGCATGTACGTCTATTCGCTTTCGCGAATGCGCATCCTTGAAGGAGACCCCGAAGGCGCCCTCATACTACTGCAGGAAGCCCTTGCGGAAGACCCGAAATCAGCTTTCCTCCACACGAAGGTCGCGGAAGCGTATCTGAAAACCAACAGCCCCCAGGAAGCCATTGAAGCCTGCGAAACGGCGCTCCATTTCGACCCGAACTTTCGCCGCGCCAGGATGCTTCTCGGCATGATACTGGCAGCCATGGGCAAGGACCAGGAAGCGATCCCGCATTTTGTCAAGGCGCGGGAACTGGACCCGGGCAAGGAAGATGCTGCCATCAACCTGGCGGTATCGTACCTCAAAGTATACGACTACGAGGAAGCGGTCAAGGTCCTGAAAAACCTCTTGAAGAAATCACCCGACTCCCCCCTCGGTTACTACTACCTGGGCAAGGCTTACGAACGGATGAAGCTGCACCGCGAGGCAACCAATTACTTCCGGAAAGCCATCGAATTGAAACCGGATTTCGAACAGGCCCTGATTGACCTCGGGCTCTCTTTGGAAAATTCGGGCAGCCTAGACGAGGCAACCGGAATCTTTCAGGAGGTGCTATCCCTCAACCCCTTGAACCAGAACGTGGCGCAACACCTCGTCCAGCTGTATATACAGCAGCAGCGTTTGGAAGACGCCCTGGCACTCCTGAAAACCCTGTCCTTTGAAGGCATCGAAGGGCTTGAGGTGCGGCGCAAGATCGGGCTGATCTATCTGGAACTGGAAAAATATGACGAGGCGATCAAGGAATTCAACGATATCCTCACCAAGAATCCCGAAGCTGACCCGATCCGGCTGTACCTGGCAACCAGCTATGCGGAAAAGAAAGAATACGACAAAGCCATTGAAGAGTTCGGCAAAATTCCCGCTTCCTCCGCAAGCTACATCGATGCCCTGGGTCAGATCGCGCTCCTCTACAAGGAAACGGGAAAGACTGAGCAGGCGATAACCCTCTTGAATGACGCGATCGCCAAGGATCCGGAAAAACCGGAGCTCTACCTGTACCTGTCCGGAGTTTACGAAGCACTTGATCGCCCGGCCGAAGGACTGAAAACCCTGACCGCCGTGGAAAAACAGTTTGAAGACAATACCGCCATCCAATTCCGTATAGCGGTCCTCTATGACAAGATCGGAAACCGGGGAGCTTCCATCTCCCGCCTGAAAAAGGTCCTCAGCATCAACCCGGACGACGCCCAGGCCCTCAACTACCTCGGCTATACCTACGCGGAAATGGGCACAAACCTGGACGAAGCCTTGGGCTATCTTCAAAAAGCGGTCGAACTGCGGCCTGATGACGGTTTCATCCGGGACAGTCTCGGCTGGGTCTACTTCAAGTTGAAGCGCTACGATGAGGCAATCGCCAACCTCGAGAAGGCCGTAAAACTGGCGGAAAACGACCCCACCATCCTTGAGCACCTGGCGGATGTCTACGAGGCAAAGGGCAACTACCCCCGGGCCAAGCTCTTCTTCCAGAAAGTCTTAAAAATCGATCCGGACAATAAGGGTGTAGCCAAAAAACTGAATCAGCTCTAAAAGGCCAAAGGTGCGCAATAAAAGTGAAGGTTTCAACTTTCCTCGCTCTTTTTCTGTCCCTGGCCCTTCTTGCCTCCTGCGACAACAGCCCGGAGCAGCGGCCCGCTCCGGTTCGAGGGGTGGCTGCACCCGCGTACGGTGACAGCCTGGTTGACG
>JAJZQA010000140.1 GCA_021810985.1 Deltaproteobacteria bacterium | reverse complement strand
TTCTCACCTTTGACCAGCAGCTTGCCTTCGGTCTTTTCCACATCCATTACGAGCAGAAATTCCCTTTCCAAGTGGAGATGCAGATGCAGCAGGTCACCCGGCTGCAGGAGCTTTTCCAATGGTGAGGCACCGTCGGCCCGGACATAGAAAAAGTTTCTGTCATAGCCGTAGAAAAAACAGAGCAGCAGGCTTTCCGCTTCATGCATTGCCGATGACTGCCTGCTCAGGTCGTAGAGTCCGGCTCCCAGCCATTCGAAATAGTCATCCACCAGCCCGTTGATGCGCGGCGTAATCAAAGTTGCCGGCCGTCGGACCAGTCCTGCCGGGGTAAGCTTTTTGATCGGCTCGAACAGATTCCGTGGTACCGGCAGATCCAACAGGCGGTAGACCTGCATCAGGTTGTTGCGGAACAGGCTGTCAAAATAGCTGCTGTGGGGTGAGAAATGATCATCACCGTACCACCAGAACCAGTCGCTTCCTTCCGCGGCGAAGAGGCGGCGGCAGACCTCCCGGGCCTTCGTTTCGCCTGCGGCAGTGACGGTACTCACGGCTCCGCTCATAATTGCCGCCACTTCCGGGTTGTTGCTGACGGCGGCCCGTCGAGCCTGTTCTAGCTGGTCCCAGGCGCTGTTTTCTTCCGCGTGTCCGATCCAGATGCCGTAATTCGCGTTTATCCAGGATCCCGGATGGATGTGGTGCAGTACCTGCCGGTCCGGAATTCGCTCCAGAGCCTCAGAGGGTGTCGTGAGCCGGAGTCCGGGCTGCTCGACAATCTTCCGATAGAGGGCCGAGAGGAAATGATAGCCGTTTTCCGGGTAGTACTCCCAGGCATTTTCTCCATCGAGGATGATGGTGATGACAGCGTCAGGTCCGGCGCTCGATTTTCGAATTTCCTCGAGTCGTGCCACGAAATCTTCCGCGGCGTGTTCCTGTTCCCAGCGGGAATAGGCAAAGCCGATCCGATCGGAGAGCCGCTGGTCGCGAAAGAGCAGGGCCAGTTCGCTGCCGTTGCGGGAAAAGGTATAGGGGCGGTAGAGATTTTGTTTCCGCTCACCGAGACCTTCGTCCAGGGTTGCGGCAAGGACCCCTTCGTCGCTTGCGGCCCAGCGGATGCCGCGTTCCGCCATGATACTCAGCGCATCATCGCTGATTGACCCTTCGGGAGGCCACATGCCCTGCGGAGCGAAACCGAATATTCCGGTAAAATATTCAATGCCCATGGCCACCTGGGCCCGGGCGTCTTCCGGATGGCGGAAGCGGGTGTGCGGGAGATTCACCTTTGGCATGGCCTTCCGGGCAATCCCGCTATCACAGAGGAGCGGGAGAATCGGGTGGTAGTAGGGCGATACCGTCAGTTCCGCTTTCCCTTCCCGCTGGAGCTTTCCGTAGAGGGGAATGATGGAGCTGAGGATCTCCTGCTGAATGTCGAACAGGCGACTTTTGTCGTGCGCGCTGAAATTTCTGCCTTTCCTGATCAGCTCCTGCAATTCGGGCCAGCGGCGCCGGGCCAATTCCCCTGTCCAGGAGAGAAAAAACCAGACCTGCAGGTCGAGAATTTCCTGGTTGCCGAAGTTGCGCAAGCGATCGGATTTCCCGTTTCTCGAGCCATTGCCGGCAAGATAGAGAAGTTCCAGATAGCGGGAATGCGGCTCGATCATTCTCTCCCGGTTCGCGGAAAAAAAGTTGTCCAGAATGAAGCGCCGGTTTTCCAGAGTCATTTCGGCCGGGTCAAGGCGGCCATGGGTCAGGAACGGGTCGATCGCCTCTCCTTCGGCATAGTCCCGCAGTTGTTCAAGGAGTGAGGGTACCAGGTTGAAAACCGCCCGGGCCCCCTCGGTTTCATCCACAATCGCCGCCATGTCGTAGTAATCCTTCACGGCATGGAGGTAAGTCCAGGGCAGCAGGTAGTGTCCTGCCAGCGGATCCTTGTAGTCCGGTTGATGCATATGCCAGATGAATGCTACTTGCAGTGGTGCCGTCACTCAGGGCAATTCCTTCTTCCACGACTCGATTTTTTTCCGGTACTCTTGCATAAGTTTCCGGGCTGTTTCTTCTTTCTTGGCTTCGACAACAATCCGGATATAGGGTTGGATCTGGTCGGGCAGCACCAGAACCCAATCTTCCCCGAAATGCACCTTGATACCGTCGATGAAAGAGGCTTCCCTGTCGAGGCTGTCTTCACTCATCTTCCGCATCACCAGGCCCTTCATCTCCCAAACACAGGGGATAATGGTTTCCAGGTAGGTTCGGAACGGGATCTCTTCCATTACCTTGGAGAGAGGTGTGCCCCTGGTTGCTGACATCTCGACCGTTTTTGCGATGGCAAACATGCCGTCAAAGGAATTCTGGAAATGGGGAAAGGCGAAGTGCCCGTTTCCGGAACCTGCCAAGACCACCTCAGAGGAAAGTGACGCTTCGATCATGGAGCGTTCGGATGTTTTGGTGCGCTGAACAGTACAACCCCTTTCCTGGGTCATCTGCTCGATTATGGCGGGCGCCGATACCGGCACCGCGAAAACCCCTTTCACCCCTTTCGGAAGGGAGAGCGCCACCATCAGGGAGAGGAGTTCCTCGCCGGTCCGCACCGTGCCGGTCTCATCGACCAGGATGATTCTCTCCGCGGCCGGATCGAGCCAGAAGCCGGCCTGGGCATCCAGGGCCCGGACGATTTTCGAAAGTTGCTGCAGGTTGAGGGTCCGGTCCATCCCTCTCTTTTCCATGCTCTGCTCTTCGATGTAGGCGTTGAGGGCGACGACCTCACAGCCCATGGCGTTCAACAGTCCGGGCAGGAGCTGGCTGGCCGGGGACGAGGTGAAGTCGACGACCACTTTGAAACTGCCCCGTTTTGCCACGCCCGCTTCGATGGCACGGAGAAATCCCTCGCGGTAGAACTCGGTGACGTTGGCCAATTCGGAAATGGCGCCCGGTTCAGAATGATGCGCCCGCCGGAAATTTTCCTTGTAAAAGATTCTTTCGACGTTCTTGCCCATCGCGCTGGAGAAATCGATCCCGTCGGCATCCAGGAACAGAATTTCCGTTGAGGCCGGATCGTCCTGAGACTCGCGGAACATGACCCCTCCGGTTTCACCGAAGGTTTTGAGCTTATAGCGCAGTACCGGCAGGGGGATCATTTTCAGGTCACGAACGTTTACACCGGAGGAAAGGATCCCGCCGAGAAAACTGCGCTTGAGCATCCGCGACGAGCGATGGGCGTCACGGCCGGCCAGAATGTAGCTTCCTTTCGGCAGGGTGCTGCCGTAGGCGCAGCCGAGCTTCGCCATGAATTCCGGGGTCAGTTCGATATTGGTAAGGCCGCGGATCATCGCCCCCTCGAACAGGGTTTTTTTCCACTTTTCCCCCCAGATGAGGTTTCCGGAGACGATTGAGCCGGCTTCAATGAGTTTTTTCGGCCAGATTTTCACATCCTTCTTGATATAAGCCTCTTCGCCGATCGAGGTGTCGTCGGCGACGATGGTGCCTTCTTCGGTAACGACTCCCTGGCCGATGCTGACGTTGCTGCAAATAACC
Source organism: Deltaproteobacteria bacterium (assembly GCA_021810985.1). Classification (GTDB taxonomy): domain Bacteria; phylum Desulfobacterota; class Desulfuromonadia; order Geobacterales; family Geobacteraceae; genus RPRC01. The sequence continues at coordinate 3,455 of JAJZQA010000140.1, read as the reverse complement.
GAATCGATCAGCTTGGCCCCCTTCTTGATGTAGACGTTGTCCCAGATCACGGTGCGAAAGAGTTTTGCGCCCTCTTCGATGGTGCAGTTGCGTCCGATGACCGAGTCCTTGATCTGCGAACTGCCGAGGATTTGGGAGTTGTCGCCAAGGATCACCGTTCCCTCCAGGGATTTCATATCTTCGAGGCGCACGTCGGTGCCGATGCGGATATCTTTGCCGAGGAGATCCTGTTTCTCTTCATCGATCCTGATATTGATCTTGCCGTGAAAGATGTCGTGGTGCGCTTCGCGATATGAGTCGGTATTCCCGATATCCCGCCAGTAGCCCTTGACCGGGTAGCCGAAGAGCGGATCCTTGTTTTTCAACATGATCGGGAAAAGATCATGGGAGAAATCGAAATTCTCGTCCTCGGGGATGTAGCGGAAAATTTCCGGCTCCAGCACGTAGATGCCGGTATTGATCGTGTCGGAAATGACCTCTCCCCAGCCCGGTTTTTCGAGGAATTGGCTGATCCTTTTCTCTTTGTCGGTAATGACGACGCCGAACTGGAGGGGGTCTTTGACCGAGGTGAGGGTGATGGTGGCCATGGCCCGGTGCTCAGTGTGGAAGTCGATGATTTTCTTCAAGTTGAAGTCGGTGAGCAGGTCGCCGCTGATGACCAGGAAGCGTTCATCCAGAAGTTTCTCTGCGCATTTCACCGCACCGGCGGTTCCCATATCCTGAAGAGGGGTAACATATTCGATCTTGATACCGAAATCCGAGCCGTCCCGGAAAAAATTCTTAACGATATCAGGCTGATGGTAGAGGAGCATGACCATTTCGTTGATTCCGTGCTTTTTCAGCAGCTCGACAATGTGCAGCATGATCGGGCGGTTCGCGAGCGGGATCATCGGTTTCGGAATGTTGCTGGTCAACGGTTGGATTCTGGTGCCGAAGCCTCCGGCCATGATAACTGCTTTCAATATTCGATCTCCTTATGGTTATTCTCTGGTTCCGAAGGGGGCTTCGTGGGCCGTGCCGCATGCCGGGAGGGCTCCGCGGGATGCCGGGCCTGGAGTTGTCACGATCCCAGGGGAGTGGTCAGCTCAATTTTTTTCGAGGTATTTCTGAGCGCCTTTTTCTCCAACACCTTCTTAACTTCGTTTTTCAGTTCCTGCAGGTCGGCGGATTTGACCACATAACCGTCGGCCAGCCAGGCGGAGAAATCATCCTTGTAACAGGAAAATGCGGTACAGAGAATTACCGGCAAATTGTGGCGTTCTTTGACGATCCTTTGCAGGAGATCAAGGCCGCTTTCGTTCTTCAGTTTGATGTCCAACAGGATCAGGTCGAATTCGTCTTTCTGGAGCGCCTCAACGGCTTCGGCCGCGCTGGAGGCGGTCGTGATCTCGTGTCCCTCATCTGCCAGTTCGTGTGAATAGAGAAGCCTGATGCTGCTTTCGTCGTCCACAACCAGAATCCTACTCATGCTCTGATTCCTCCTTTTGCAGGGAAAGCTCTAACAGATACCTCTTCCCTTGCCCCGCACATCTTTCAACAGTAAAGGATTTGGAGTAATTTTCAAGTATCACCCGGCAGAAGGACAGCTCCATGTCGCAGTCGTCTTCGGACCCTGTCATGCCGGAGTCCAGGAAGGCTTCGTGCGCTTCCCTCTCGGGGTGGCAGACCGTGTCGCGAATTTCCACCACGATGCAATCGTTCGCCATCCTGGTGCCCAGATAGATTTCCCCTGCCGGTTGCATGGCTTTGAGGGAGATGCTGAGGATTTTTTTTATGCAGTAGGCTATCTGGCGGTAATCCAGATATACCATGGGCAGGTCCGGGGCAAGGTCAAGGGAAATCGTGATTCCGGAGCCTACCGTTTTCCTGCTCAATTCCTGGTAGATAGTTTCCGCCATCCGGTTTACGTCCCACTGGGCCATGGCCGGAAAAACCGAATCCGCATAGCCGAGTACTTCAGAGAGCACATCTTCGAGCTGCTTCGATTTTTGCACGATGTTTTCCAGCGGTTCTCTCTTCGGGTCATACTCGCTGATATTTTTCAACAGGGAACGGGCAAAGCCGCCGATGACCGTCAGGGGGTTCCTGATGGAATGGGCGATACTGGAGGTGATTTTGCCGAGCAGGGCCAGCTTTTCCATCCTGACGATCAATTCCTGCTGTTCGTGAAGTTTGGCATTGGCAGCCGTCAGTTTTTCCAGGTCCTCTTGGAGATGTTCATAGAGGGAGGCCCGCTCGATGGCAAAGGCCACCGGAAAGGTGAGCGTTTCCATGAAAGACATGTCCTGCGGGGTGATGGGCTTTCGGGTTATGAAGTTGTCGGCCAGGATCACCCCGATGTGGCGGTTGCGAGAGATCAGCGGCAGGATCAGGAAGGTGTCGACGCCAATGGTTTCCGCCAGAAATGGATCGACTTCCGGGTGGTGTGATGCGTCACGGACCAGGATTGCTCGTCGTTCGTTCAGGGAGCGGACCAGAATATGTCCCTCATCGCTCATGGGAAAGGAGAGGCGTTCGAGGATATCGTGGAATTTGGTTTTTTCCGCGGAAAGCTTGGTTTGATGGAATTGTGTCGCCATTTCCCTGAGAGACAGATCAGCTTTGCTGATTTCTTCCCAAATTTCCCAGGCTTCTTGGTAGTTTTTTGGTCCCACTCCCAGGTAGCCTTTCAGGTGTGTACGCTCCTTGTTGGTCAGGAGCAGAAAAGCGCGATTCATGCCGAAGCCTTTTCCGGCGGTAATGGCGGTCAGCGCAACGGACAGGACTTCATCAAGCTCCAGGGAGGTCTGAAGAACGGAGACAATTTCATGCAGGAACTGTATTTCGAGGTTTTTGCTGTCAAGAAATCCGACCAGGGTGTTCAGCTTCGATTTGTTGCGGGTTATTTCGGCAATGAGAATACGCAAGATCGGCGCGGCAGCGTTTTCCTCTTCCGTCAGGCGTGCCTGATCCCGGACAAACAGGGGGCACTCGATACACTTGGCCAGGAAACGCCGTTCAAGCGAGGTATAAAGGTCTGTTTCGTCCGTGGAAATACACTGACATTCGCCGGCCGTTATCACTTCTTTTGTCCAGCAACACTCCGCTTGCACGTTCATTCCTCCGAGGGCCGGGCTCTCAGGTTATCCTCCTTTGTCCAAACCAGGAGGCTGGTACGTAACATCTTGCAACCATGGAGGATTATAGCAGTGGAAAGCATAAAAGCAACCTGGATAGGTGATTATCGGCCGCCGAATCGGGTCACGGCAAAGAGCAGGCTGTACAAAACCAGAAGGAAGGTGTACAAATTCGGTATCACGTCAATTAATTGAAAGAGGGAAAGTATGCTGAATGGTAAACAGAAGCGGTTCCTGCGCGGTCTAGGCCACGGTTTGAATCCGACGATCCTGGTGGGAAAGGGCGAGTTGTCCGAGTCGCTCGTTCAGGAAACGATAGGCGCCCTGGAGAGTCATGAA
>JAJZQA010000139.1 GCA_021810985.1 Deltaproteobacteria bacterium | reverse complement strand
TCAATGGTAGGGGCTAGGCGTGCCTCGCCCAATCCGGGCACGGCGCGCCGTGTCCCTCCATCAGGGTGGCGGTGTTTCGTTGCCGAAGCGAATAGCAACAAAACCAGCAATATTGCGTCTAAAAGGAGGCGGACATGGCTGACAATAAAGAAAATCTAAACCCGATAGCCGATGGTGGCCCACCAGGGCAGGCAGGTAGCAAATCAGACTCGAAGCGGAGCACATTCGTACTAGTAAAAAAACACTGGCGGCTTCTCTTCACCCTCTTGCTGCTGTTTCTGATTGCCGTCATGTACCAGTGGAAAACTATCTCGGTAAATTCCGTAAAAGACAAAATGAAGGCTGAAAGGAAGCACCTGACCGCGAAGGTCAACCAGATTGTCCTGGACAAAAATCTAGAACTGGTACGGCTGTCCGCAATTCCCCTGTCGTGGGCGGTGCGGAGTGAAATGGCTAAAGAAAACCATGAAAACATTGACCAGTACTTCAAACAACTGGTCCGAGTCAATCGTTTCAGATCGATCACGCTGTCAGCAGCGGATGGAAAAATCATCGTTGCGACCGACAAAAGTCTTGAGGGTAAAATGGTTGCAAATGTCTATTCTCCAGCAGTTCGAGACCAATTCGAAACCACCGTGAAGCCCCTGCCAAATGGCGAGATCATGGCAGTTGCTCCGATAATGGGCGTAGCTGGTAAACTGGGGGTTATGGTCCTCGTGTATGCTCCGGAGACTATTAATCTGGAGACGACCGGCCAAATATGAGTCCTGTTCCTGGGATCACTTCCAGGACAAACGGGGATTGACCATGACCATTGAAATGATATTCGTTCTATCTCTCGTTGTCGCCGCGGTCGTACTTTTCGCAACGGAAAAGCTCCCCATCGACATCGCCGCAATTATCGTCATGGTGGTTCTGTTGCTCAGCGGAATCCTCACTCTGGAAGAAGGCGTGGACGGATTCAGTCATCCGGCCACGCTGACGGTCGGCAGCATGTTCATTCTGTCGGCGGGTCTGCAGCGGACCGGAGCGGTGGATTTCATCGGCAAGACTTTGATCAGTGTCGGCAAAAAGAATTTCTGGTTGGCCCTCATCATACTCATGCTCACCGCTGGCGGCCTTTCGGCCTTTATTAACGACACGGCGGTCGTGGCGATCTTTCTGCCGATCACACTTAGCCTGGCCGAGGCGCTCAAGGTGAGTCCGGCCAAGTTGCTCATGCCGCTCTCTTTCAGTGCCCTGTTTGGCGGCGTCTGCACGCTGATCGGCACCTCCACTAACATCATCGTCAGTTCCATAGCGGCAAAACATGGACAACCTCCCTTCGGGATGTTCGAATTTTCCCATTTCGGTATCATCATACTCTGCGCCGGAACCCTCTACATGCTGCTGATCGGAGTGCGGCTTCTGCCGGCTAAAGAAGCGGAAGAGGATCTCAGGGAACTGTTCGGCATCGACGATTATCTTATCGAATTGGTGCTCAGTGCCGAGGCCAAATCGGTCGGTACCGTGCTATCCACATCCCCCCTGCTGCGGGATGTGGATATCCGTAGAGTCGATGTGTACCGTGACGGGCAACTGCTCGAAGAACCGGCCGATCAGTTGCTGCTTCAAGCCGGCGACCATCTGAAGGTGCGCTGCGGCCTCAACAGCCTGCGGAAACTGCGCGAAAGACAGGGGGTCACTCTTCGCCACAGCAAAAACCATGATGAAATAACGGAAGAATCGGTATTTGTCGAGGCGGTCATTGCACCTGGCTCCACCCTCGACGGCCGCACCCTGAAACAGGCACGCTTCCGCTCCCGCTACGGGCTTACCGCACTGGCCATCAGACACAGGGGACTTGCCATGCGCGAAAATTTGGAAGAAATGATCCTCCAGGCCGGAGACGTCCTGCTCTTCAAATTGGACCGGCATCATCTGGAACAGCTCGAAGAAGACAAGACCTTTGTCCTGGTCTCCGAAGTGGAGTATCCCACCTTCCGCAAACGCAAAATCTTTGTTACCAGCGCCATCATCGCTTTCGTCGTCGGCGCCGCCGCGTTCAAACTTCTGCCGATCCTGCTGAGCGCCATTATCGGCTGCATCCTGATGGTACTTACCCGCTGCCTGACCGTTGCAGAGGCTTATGGTGCGGTAAAATGGAACGTTATCTTTCTCTTGGGCGGTGTTCTTGCGCTGGGAAAGGCCATGGAAAAAAGCGGCACCGCCGCAATGATCGCCGATTTTATTGTCGATACGGTCGGAACACTGGGACCCCAGGCCCTCGTCTCAGCCTTCTATCTGCTGACTTCCATTCTGACCGAACTCATGTCGAACAACGCGACAGCAGCTCTCATGGTACCAATAGTCATCTCCACTGCGGATGCGCTCGGTGTCAACCCCCGTCCATTCCTGATGGCGGTAACTTTCGCCGCATCCGCTGCTTTCATGACACCGGTCGGCTATCAGACAAACGCCATGATCTATAGTCTGGGGCAATACAAGTATGCCGATTTTCTACGGGTCGGCACACCGCTCAATCTGCTGTTCTGGGTCCTGGCAACGGTGTTCATCCCGAAATTCTGGCCGTTTTAAAAGCGGAGGAAACCGATGGAATCATTCTTGATTGTACTCAGCAACGTGAAGTCATTTTTGTCCTTCCCCTTGCTGAAAATCGGCTCCATGCAATTGACGCTCTGGACGGTAGTCTATCTGGTTGTCCTGGTCTATCTTCTCTTCTACCTATCCGGAAAACTGAAAAACCTGGTTGCCGACAACCTGCTCGCCAGAAGAAATATTGATATCGGGGTCCGTCAGGCAATGGCCACGATTCTCCGCTATGTAATCATTGCGATCGGATTCATCATCATTCTGCAGACAGCCGGCATCGATCTGACCGCCTTGAATGTACTGGCCGGTGCGGTCGGCATCGGGGTCGGTTTCGGTCTGCAGAACATCGCCAGTAATTTCATCAGCGGCCTGATCATCCTTTTTGAGCGCCCCATAAAAATCGGCGACCGGATCGAGGTGGGCGATGTCGAAGGCGATGTGGTCCAGATCAAGGGGCGCAGCACAACCGTGGTAACGAACGACAATATCGCCATTATTATCCCCAACACCAGCTTCATTACAGAAAATGTCGTAAACTGGAGCCACACCGGAAAAATGGTCCGCTTCAAAATACCGATCGGCGTCTCGTACGACAGTGATGTACGCCTGGTGGAGAAACTACTGCTGGAATCCGCGGACGAAAACCCCGACGTCCTGAAAGAGCCCCGCCCCGGGGTGCGGTTCATGGAGTTCGGCGACAGTTCCCTGCTGTTTGAGCTACGGGTCTGGAGCACTTCTCTCGTCCAGAAGAAAGGCCTGTTGATCAGCTCCCTCAACTTCATCATTATCGAGAAGTTCCGCGGACATGGTATCGAGATGCCGTTTCCCCAACGTGACCTGCATATCCGTAGCGGTCGTATTGAAGTAAAAACGGTTAGCGAAGAACAACAGCGTCAGAAGAGCGAGTAGCAGCACGCCCTCCAGTACGCAAGTAAAGGAGTGGCGCGGTTGCACGGCAAACATTTTATGGCATTCTTGGTAGTATCGATCCTGCAACCGGTCCGCACGAGAGGCTTCGTGAAAGCACCGCCCGTCCCTCTTGACATCTTCCCGGAGTTTCAGGATGAACACCGACACGTCCCCCGACAGGCCGAAAGGTATCCTCTCCAGGAACACCCGCTCGGGATGTCACAGATTTCTCCGGAGGTACCTCATGGCCAAAAATCTCACCACCAAAATACTGGAAGCCCATCTGGTCGAAGGCAGACTGCAGCCCGGGGAAGAGATCGCCATCAAAATCGACCATACTTTGCTGCAGGACGCCACCGGCACCATGGCGATGCTCGAATTCATGGCCACGGGAACCCCGCGGGTGAAAGTTGAGCTCGCGGCCCAGTATATCGATCACAATCTGTTGCAGACCGACTTCCGGAATGCCGACGACCACGCCTTCCTGACCTCGGCGGCCCGGAAGTTCGGACTCTATCTATCCAAGCCGGGCAATGGGGTTTCGCACCAGGTTCATCTGGAGCGCTTCGGCGTTCCGGGCAAGATCCTCCTTGGCGCCGATTCCCATTCACCGACCGCTGCCGGCCTGGCCATGATTGCGATCGGCGCGGGCGGCCTCGACGTGGCCCTGGCCATGGCAGGTCACCCGTTCCGCCTCCCCTGCCCGAGAGTCATGGGCGTTCGGCTGACCGGCAGGCTCCCCGATTGGGTCTCGGGCAAGGATCTGATTCTCGAAATGCTGCTGCGCCACACGGTAAAAGGCGGCGTAGGAAAAATTATCGAATATTACGGTCCGGGCGTGGAGAACCTCTCCGCCACCGACCGCGCCACGGTCGGCAACATGGGTGCGGAGCTGGGCGCAACCAGCACGGTTTTCCCTTCGGACCGGCGTACCCGTGAATTCCTCGAATCCCAGGGCCGCGGAGCTGCCTGGCGGGAACTTTCCGCCGATCCGGGCGCTGACTACGACGACCATGACGAGATCGACCTCTCGACGCTGGAACCGCTGATCGCCTGCCCCTCCTCGCCGGACAACGTCGTACCGGTTCGGGAGATCGAGGGTTTGAAGGTCGACCAGGTGATCGTCGGCAGCTCGGTCAACTCCTCGTTTCGCGACCTGATGACAGTCTGCCGGATCCTCGAAGGGCGGCGGGTCGCCCTTCACGTCTCCTTCAACATCAATCCCGGCAGCCGCCAGGTCCTGGAAAACGTGGCTGCCCAAGGCGGTGTCGTGCAACTCCTGCTGGCCGGGGCCCAGATCCACCAGCCCGGCTGCCTGGGCTGTATCGGCATGGGCCAGGCGCCGGGAACCGGCCAGATCAGCCTGCGCACCTTCCCGCGCAACTTCCCCGGCAGAAGCGGTACCCTGAATGACAAGGTCTACCTCTGCTCCCCCGAAACCGCGGCCGCCGCCGGAATCTTCGGCGTGGTGACCGATCCGCGCAAACTCGGTGAACTGATGCCCTGGCCGAACGTGGGCAACCCCGAGAAATACCTGGTTGACGATTCCAGCATCATCGCGCCGGAGGCGGACGGCAGCGAAGTGGAAATCGTCACCGGCCCGAACATCATTCCGCTCCCGGAATTCGAGGAACTCCCTGACTCCCTGAGTGTCCCGGTCGTGATCAAGGTCGGAGACAACATCTCCACCGACACCATCATGCCGGCCGGCAACAAGGTCCTTCCCTACCGGAGCAACATCCCGGCCATCAGCCGCTTCGTGTTCAATCAGCTGGACCCGGGCTTCGCCGAACGGGCCGAGGCAACCGGCAACGGCAGCGTGGTCGCCGGCGAAAATTACGGCCAGGGCTCCTCCCGTGAGCACGCGGCCCTGGCCTCGCGCTTCCTTGGCATCCGTGTCAAGCTGGCAAAAAGCTTCGCCCGCATCCACAAGGCAAACCTGGTCAACTTCGGCATCCTGCCCTTGACCTTCCGGAACCCGGCCGACTTCGACCTGATCAGGCAGGGAGACACTCTGTCCCTCCACGGGCTGCGTGACCTGGTTGCCTCGGGCGCGGAGGAGATTCCGCTGAACCTGGGCGACAGAGTTATAGTGGGCATTCTGCGGGTTTCCGCACGGGAGCGACAGGAACTGCTGGCGGGAGGGGCGTTGAACTATGTCAGGAAAGGCTGAGGAAAAACCATGAAAATCGGATACTCACCGGGAAAACTGCTCCGCACCGCCGTGGAAACGGAAAAGCCCTTACAGGTGGTCGGAGTGCCCAATGCCTATACCGCGGTGATGGCTGAGAAATCCGGATTCCTCGCCCTCTACCTGTCCGGGGCGGGCGTGGCAAACGGCGCCTTCGCGCTGCCGGATCTCGGCATGACTACCATGGTCGAGGTGCTGGAAGAGGTGCGGCGCATCACCGGCGCTACCCTGCTGCCCCTGCTGGTGGATTGCGATACCGGCTTCGGCGGAAATCTGATGGCCGGCCGCACGGTCAGAGAGATGATCAGGGCCGGTGCCGCCGGGATACACCTGGAAGACCAGGTCCCGGTCAAACGCTGCGGGCATCGTCCGAACAAGTCGCTGGTTTCCACGGCGGAAATGGTGGATCGGATCAAGGCTGCGGTGGACGCCAGGAGCGATCCCGACTTCGTGATCATGGCCAGAACCGACGCCTTTGCCGTGGAAGGGCTGCAGAGCGCCATCGAGCGCGCCGGCCGCTACCGGGAGGCCGGCGCGGACATGATCTTCCCCGAGGCACTGTCCGCGACGGAGCATTACCGGCTCTTCGCCGACATGTTGGAGATCCCGATCCTGGCGAACCAGACTGAGTTCGGCCTCACCCCGCTCTGTGGGCTCCGGGAACTGGCCGAAGCCGGGGTAAGCCTGGTGCTCTATCCCCTTTCGGCCTTTCGGGCCATGAACGCAGCGGCACTCAGGGTCTTTCAAACCATCCGGATGGACGGCACCCAGAAAGGGCTGCTCGACTCGCTGCAGACCCGCGCCGAACTATACGACTTTCTCGGCTACCTGGAATATGAAGGTAAAATTGACAAAGAACCCTCAGAGGAGGATCACTGATGAAAAATGCAATCATACCGGGACTGGCCGGCGTTGTTGCTGACCGGACCACCATCAGTACCGTAGGCAAAACCGGCCTGGGCCTCAGTTACCGCGGTTATTCCATCGAAGACCTGACCCGGGAGGCCGACTTCGAAGAAGTCGCATACCTGCTGCTCTACGGCGAGCTCCCGGTAAAGAGCGAACTTGATGCCTTTCGCAAAAGACTTACCACCCAGCGCGGCCTGCCCGCGCCCTTGAAGAGCATCCTTGAGCAGATACCTGCCGGCGCCCATCCCATGGATGTCATGCGGACCGGCTGCTCGGCTCTTGGCGCCATGGAACCGGAAGGTTCTGAAGCCGAGCAACTGAAATGCATTGAACGGCTCCTTGCCACCCTACCTGGCATGCTGCTCTACTGGCACCATTTTCACACCAGCGGAGAAAGGATTGACGCCCTAA
>JAJZQA010000138.1 GCA_021810985.1 Deltaproteobacteria bacterium | reverse complement strand
AAGAAAGGGCTACCACCGCATTGCGACGAGTCTCCTCTTCCGTTGAAGAAAGGGAGTTTACAATGGCGTCGAAAAGATTGGCGGGATGGTTCTGGGTCATTATCCTCTAGCCTCCGGAAACGGCGGGTGAATTAATTCATATCAAGCACGGTGGCACATGATTATCTGCGCACAAGACACTACTGAGCAATCGAACGACGGTGTCCCGCGTTACAGATCCGTCTCATCACCACGACAACAGTTCAAATCCGATTTTTTCTGGAAGAGTAAATCCGCAACGGCATCTTCCAGATACCTGGTCCCCTCACGCACCTGTTCAGCAACCCGACGTTCGTAGAAGAGCCTCCCATCATTCAGCTCATCCTCGAACAGTTCGTAAAAGGTGCCGTTTCTGACCGCCTCTTCAATTTTCTTCTGGTTATAAAGTGCAATGTCGGTCACGATAATGCGAGCCAGTCGCCGGGCCTTGTGGTGCGCTTCCGAATCCTGCAGGCTTTCGCGCGAGCTGGTTTTTACCTCCTCATCCCGGCGCAACTCTTCCCTGACCAACTCCTGAGCCTCCATCTCCTGCTCCGAAATATCTTCGAGATCGGTCGCTTTTTCCTCTTCGGCAGGTGAGCTGTCGCTCAGATCCTGGTCGACCGGTTTCTGTCCGAACACGAGCCGATAGATCTTCGCGGACAGGGAATCGGGAATGTGGTGCTTTTCGATGTAATCATCCGCTCCGTACAATGACTGTGGTTCTCTCTTGTACCTGGTTTTGTCGTAGATGGAGGCAATGAGAATCGTCTTGACCGCGGAAAGCTCCGGAGTATTCCTGATGGTGTCGCAGATCTCGAAACCATAGAGGGTTGGAAGAGCGACATCGAGCAGAACCACATCAGGGCGGTGCTCTTCGATCAGATCCATGGCCTCTTTACCATCGTAACAGCAGAGTACCGTAAAAGGCTCTGATGAAAGAATAGTGGCCACGGATGCGCAAAAATCCGGGCTCTCGTTTGCCACAATCACCGTAATTGGTTTTTCGGCCTGCCCGGGAGGCAGTTCGGCCAGCGGGCGAGATTGTTGCGGCGCTTTCCCGGCAACGCGGAATACCGTGCGGCAGCGGCAGCACTGCAGATGGATTCCCTCCGCCTGAACCCTGGAATCGTCAAGCCTGTATCGTGTCTTGCATGTGGGACAGCCCAGCAGCATGAAAATCCTTTCAGTGCTTCAACTCGAATTCGCCCGCTTCGACAGCAAAACCGGACACTTCGCCCAGAACGTCGCCGTCAAAAATCTTGTCCAGATTAACCAGCATCACCATGACATCTTTTACCAGGCAGACGCCGATCAGGTACCGGTAGCCGGCGACCTTTACCACTGACGGTGGCGGCCGCAGGTCCCGAATCGGAATGGTAACCACTTCGCTTACCGCATCGACAATCAGGCCGACCAGCTGATGGGCAACAACCGTGATCAGAAGCCTGTTTTCTCGACTGGAGTCGATTTCCGCAAAACCGAACCTTTTACGCAGATCAACAACCGGAATGATGGAGCCGCGCAGGTTTATGACACCTTCCACAAAAGCAGACGCCTCGGGAAGTCCGGAGAGCTTCTGAAGCTTGACGATCTCCCTGACCCGCATGATATCGAGGGCATAGGTATCGCGGCCGAGACGAAAGCAGACTACTTTGATTTCCTGAATATCCCAGTCCAAACTCCCCCCGAACTATCGGCCTCTGGAAACAGTCTGGGCACGATGGTAACCACTTTCGACCTCTCCCGGGCGAAAGCCTCAAAGGAGAGAAATATCCACTATTTTTTCCAAATCAAGGAGTATGAGCAATCGCTGCCCATGCCGGCCAATCCCCGAGACAAATTCCCGGTCAATCCCCTCCAGAACAGCCGGCGCACCCTCGATTGCCGCTACGGAGAGATTAATCACCTGGAAAACCTCGTCAACGATCAGCCCGAAAATCTTCTCCTGCATTCTGGCAACAATGATCCGTTCGCGACCGGGGGTTTCATTTGCCCTGAGCCCGAGGCGAACACGCAGATCGAATACGGGGATTATTATTCCCCGCAAGGAAAGAACACCTGTCACAAACTCAGGCATGCCGGGAACTTCGGTGATCTCACGGAGTTTGGTTATCTCCCGGATCTCCAGAAGACTGACGCCATACTCCTCGTCCGCAACGCGAAAGCGGAGGTATTTCAGCACATCTCCCGAAATTGCCGTGGCGTCCTGCTGCTGAGTGTCTACCACTGCCGAGGCCAAACCCGCGCTCCGGCGTCCGGCTAGAATCAGCGCCGCAGGGTCGAAAAACGAGGGGAATTCAGCCGTAGTCTCGCTGGCAGGCGGCAATGCAGTCACGTCTCCGCCAGCGGTTTCTGGAGAAACGTCCCCCGTCACCACTTCAGGAATTTTCTGCTCCGCTGGGTCTGAGGAGCGCACAGCACCCTGATCCGGTGGCGACACCGATTCTGAGGGCTGCATCTCCGTGCTTTTTTCCAGACGAGCCTTTTTTCGTATTTCCGCCAGATTCATGAGCAGGTCCCGAACTTCTACCAGACTAGAGAAAAACTCTACCTCAACATACTACACAAAAAGCTCTTCATTCACAGCGTCAATGATCTCTGCATCGATCAGGGCAGAATCCCGGGAAAAACCTTCCAACAGGGCATTGGTCGCGATGGTGTTGATCCTGCGGGGAACCCCGCCGGACAGCTGGTAAATCCTGAGAACCGCATCAGGCAGGAACAGCCCCGGTTTTCCCCCGGCGACGGTTAACCGGAAATCGAGATATGCCAGCGTCTCCTCCAGGTTCAGGGAAGTGAGGTGGTACTGGATGCCAATCCGCTGACGAAGAGGCTCATAAACCGGCTCGGCAAGTCTTTCACGCAGTTCCGGCTGTCCCATGAGGATCACGGAGAGCAGGTTCGTGTCATCAAGCTGAAAATTCGTCAATAACCGGATCTCGTCAAAGACCTCCCGGCCCGGAATCATCTGTGCCTCATCAATAATTAGAACCGGTACGATTCCGCCGGCATGGCAACGATATATTTCCCCGGTCAACTCCTTGAGCAGGTCGTCCTTCGTGGCAGCGGGAGTATCCAGACCAAGGTCTCTGGCCAGAAGCCGCAGGAATTCCATCGGTGTGAGAATCGGATTGAAGACGAAACAAAAACGGTATCCCGGGCCGAGACTATCCATCAAGGCTCGCGAAATAGTGGTTTTGCCGCTGCCGATCCCCCCCGTGAGCAGCGCCACATCCAATTCCTCCACCGCATACTGGAGACGCGCGAGCGCCTCCTCATGAATGCGGCTCATGAAAAGGAAGCGAGGGTCAGGGGTCTTGCTGAACGGTTTCTCCCTAAGTCCGTAGAACCCCTTGTACATGGCTATGCTCCGCCTTTGGTCGTCTCGGAAACGATCCCGCTCACATCAAGGATAAGTATGGTGCGCTGATTACCCAGGTCGGCTGCCCCGGCCACGCCCCTTACCCCCTTGAAAGTGTCGCCGAGTGATTTGATGACAATATCCTGCTGTCCGAGAAGATCATTTACCATAATACCCACGCGGCGATTCTTCTCGCCGACCACCACAACATAGGAATTCTCGGAAAGTTCATCACAGGTGGCGCAATTGAAGAACTTTTCCAGGCGCAGGAGCGGCAGAGTCGATTCACGCAGCTGCATTACCTCTTTGCGCTCAACGGTGCAGATCTCCACATCTTCCAGGGAAAGGGTCTCCCGGACCGAGGTAATGGGAATGCCATAGGAGCGGCCGGAGGTTTCCACCAGCAAGGCCTTTATGATGGCCAAAGTAATCGGCAGGGTGATGATAACCCGGCTTCCTTCCCCTAACCTGCTTTCTATCTCCACCGTACCGGAAGCCGCGGCGATATTGTTTTTGACAACATCCATCCCCACCCCGCGTCCGGAAATGTCGCTGACCTCGGCGGCGGTGGAAAATCCGGGCAGGAAAAGGATATCGAGAACATCTTTTTGCGAAAGGCCGGCGTCAGACTCAATCAACCCCAACTCCAGCGCTTTCCTGACAATCTTGTCCGGATCGATGCCCCGGCCGTCATCCTCGACTTCGATAACAACGTGGCTGCCCTTCTGGTAGGAAGAAAGCCTGATGGCGCCCCGTTCATCCTTGCCGGCCGCTCGCCGCTCCCCGGGAGTTTCGATGCCGTGATCGATGGAATTCCGGATGATATGCATGAGGGGGTCGGCAATGTCCTCGACAATCATCTTGTCCAGTTCCGTGTCCGATCCGGATAGTTTCAGTTCAATCAGTTTGTCCTGCTCACGTGAAATTTTCCGGACAATCCGGGACATTTTTTCAAAGAGCTGCCCGATCGGAACCATCCGGACGTCCATGACCCGCTTCTGAAGCTCATTCAGCTTCCGTTCCATCCCCTTGGCGGTTTTACCAAGTTCAACGGCAAGGCCGGAAAAGCCCTGGCCGCGCATTTTTTCCGAAATGGACGCGACCGTACCATGAAAGAGTATGAGTTCACCGACAATATTCATCAGATCGTCAAGCTTCGAGATATCAACCCGCATCGAGTGGGACATACTGCGGGCGGTAAGCGGCACGGCATCACCTTCGGCAACGGCTGTCTCGCCGCTTCCCTCCTGTTTGGGCGGCACGAGCTTTTCCTCAGCAGGCACCACTTGCACGGCGGGGGAACCACCCAACCGCAGATATGAGGCACCCTTCTGATCCAGCAATGAATACAGCTCATGCGGCTCTTGAGACGCGCCGAACAGGATATCAAAACCGATACTGTTTTCGAAACCCTCTTCGGCACTCGGCAGCGTACTGATAACCTCACCGGAACCTTTCAGCAAATCGATCAACTCGCCAAGTTCCCGGTCAAAGGTATCGAGACTGTAGGAAGCATGGATAAGGCAGAGAATTTTTCCCCGGGCGATATTCTCTTTGAGGCGATGTTCCTCGTATTCCGTCAGGGATTGGAGAATCTTTGCTGAAACGCCCAGGTCAGCGGGAGAGAGTGCGGCCGACGCCACGCTTGCGCCGGAAATGCAGGCCGTGATTCTATCGAGAACCGGGGCAAGGTCCGCCTGGCCGCCGGCTTCGGAACTCACGGAACGGACCAGGGAACCAAGTACCTCGACAGCATCAAACAGAACGACCAGGGTATACTCACTCAACTCGATTTTGCCAAGACGCAGATAGTCCAGCAGGCTTTCCAGATGATGGGAAAGTTCGGCAATTTCGCCAAAGCCGAACATGCCGGCCAGCCCTTTGAGAGAATGCGCGCTGCGAAAGATCGAGTTGACGGTATCCGGGTCGCACTCTTCCTTACCGACGGAATCCCCGAGAGACAGGATATCTCCGCTCAATTGGTCGAGTATTTCCTCGGCCTCCGCAAGGAAATCCTTGGCAGCCTTACTCAGGGGATCATGATAATCCGTCATTGCATCCTTTCAATCGGCTCACGGGACTACTTGAGCCGTGCATTATCCGAAACCGGGACTTCTTATCCGAGATAGGCGAGAATCAGTTCCTGCAACCTCTCCGGCTGAAAAGGTTTCACGAGGTATTCATTGGCACCGAGCGCCAAGCCGCGCTCCCGATCCTTTTCGCTGCTTTCAGTGGAGATAATAAAAAGTGGTATGGCACGATAATTCGGATTATTTCTCACGTAACTGATAAGTTCCAAGCCATTGATATCGGGCATATTTATGTCCGTTATGATCAAGTCGACCTGCTCCCGGGGCAAAAGTCGCAACGCCTCAAAACCACTGGTAGCCTCGACGACTTCATATCCTTCCATGGCCTCAATGGTAGCGGCGAGAAAAGAGCGGGTTGCGGAGGAATCCTCAGTAATGAGTATCTTCTTCACATCTCCTCCTGAACTTTAACTTTCAATCTTTGCTGCAAAAGCGTCTTTTCCATTGCCAGTCCCGCTTGGGCGAGAAAAATCTCCAGAGAATCCGTATCAGCAATGGGTGTTTTCTCCGGCAGGTTATCTCCATACAACAGCGCCACTACTTTTCCTTCACTTACCAAGGGACCAAGAAATATCTCCCGCGGTTCCCCGCTGCCCAACTGCTCGAACAGATAGCGGCTCCATTCGGTCAGCACGGGAGGTTCCTTTACGGTAATCCTGGTCGAAATAACGCGGTTAAAGGTCGGGTCAGCCTCGAGAGGGATATGAAGGTCGCGAACATGGGCATCGGCAAGCCCATCCGGAGCAACGATACCGAACTGTCCAAGTCCCCTGATGCCATCTTCCCGCACCGTAAAAACCACCGCCCGATTCATGAATTCCGCGGCATAACGAAGCACAAGCAGCAGAATGCCTCCATCAAGTGAGGGATTATTCAATTCTTCCAACATACTGCGTAACAGGGAAACCGCTGGACCGTGCGAATCGGAAACCGAAATCGGCATAAACTCCTCACCGATTTCCCGAAGCAGCTCATCTCCCAGGTTGATGGTTTCGTTCGCCGCTTCAACCTGCTTTTCCGGGTTGAATACCGCAAGTTCTAATTTCAGATTTTTTGAAAAAGCCTGGAAGATGACCTCGTCAAGGATCTCGGTTTTGCGCGGCTTGAGCAGAAAGGGATAGCCTTTCTCCCTCACCTTCTGCTCGGCATTGTTTGTGTGGTGGTCGGCCAGGACGATGACCGTCAAATCGGGGAAGTTGTCATGGATCAGATCAATGAGTTCCAATCCGCCCAAAATTCCGGAACCATCCATTCTGGGCATGATCAGGTCAACCAGTACCGTTGGCCGAAAACCGTCACGATAGAGAAAATCGATCTTAATCAGGGTATCTTCGGTCTTCGAGAAATCATGGACGGTATAACCACAATCGCTGAGTAGCGTGGCAAGCCGCTCACGGACCAGCTCGTCATCATCCACCAGGACAACGATGCGGTCCTCACCCGGCATGGGTGCAGGGGGCTTCTCGTCCGGAATCAGATCGAATGCAAGGTCGCAGGTGTCGAGAAAGGAACCCTCTTCCGGGTCTTGGCCATCATCAGGAATTTCGCCGCGGTGGC
>JAJZQA010000137.1 GCA_021810985.1 Deltaproteobacteria bacterium | reverse complement strand
ATCTCTCAATCCTTGCCGCCTTGAGATCATCCTTGATCTGGAATTGGTATAACCAAGTATGATTCAAATCTGATTCGCGGCTTCCCTTGCCTCGTATCTCCCTAGAGATCGAATCCGCAATAGGAGAGGTTAAAGCTTTTGTTGCAGAGGGGAAAATCGGAAATCTGTTGTCCTCTGAGCGCCATTGCGAGCCCCTGCCAGTTGTGAAACGAGGGATCGACAATCTTGTAGCGGGCAAAGCGCCCCAGGTCGTCGGTGATCGCCACGTGACAGATCTCGCCGCGCCACCCCTCGGTCAGTGCCACGGCCAGACGCTGACCGGCGCATGGCAAGGTCTTTGCCCGATGCCCTCCAGCGGGAAGTTGCCGCAGTTGTTCCTCGATGAAATCCATTGATTTCTGAACTTCCTGCCAACGGATCATTGTTCTTGAATAGACATCACCGTCGAACGCGGTGGCGACCGGCAGATTGGTCATCCGGTAGATACCGAAGGGATAGTCATTGCGCACATCCTGCTTGATGCCGCAGGCCCTGGCCGCGGGGCCCACCAGTCCGAGTTCCACGGCGGATTCCTGTGACACCGGCCCGGTTCCTTCCAGTCGGGCCATGACAGAGGGTGTGTTCAAGAGCAGTTCCACGGCGCCGGTCAGATCACGTCGCGCATCTTGCAGGCGCTTGAGCAGGTCGTCACAGTGGTCGCGCGTGAGATCAAAGATCGTGCCGCCGGGGGTGAGGAGCCCCCGCCCGAACCGGCTGCCGCAAAGTACCGCCGTCATATTGAGAAAATCGCCCCGGATGCGGCCGCAGAAGGATGCGGTCGGAAGATAGCCCACGTCTCCGGCTATCGCACCCAGGTCGCCGGTATGGTTTGCCAGCCGTTCCAGTTCGAGCGCAACGCCGCGCAGAACTTCCGCCCGCGGCGGCACCTTGATCCCGGCCAATGCTTCCATGACCATGCAGTAAGCCTGACCATGACCGATGGTGGTGTCGCCGGCCACGGATTCCATTACCTGGAGTGTGCGGGGGTGAGGCCCGCCCAGGAGGGATGCTTCGATCCCCCGGTGCTGATAGCCGAGCGAAATCTCCAGGTGAAAGACCTCTTCGCCGTGACACTGGAAACGAAAATGCCCCGGCTCGATGATCCCGGCGTGGACCGGTCCGACCGCCACTTCATGCACTTCATCGCCGGCCACCTGAAAATAATTCATGACCCCCACCCGGAGCGGCTCGTCCGCGGGCCGGCTCCAGGCATCGCGCCCCGCTGCAAACGGGCGATGGAAACGTACCGGTTTGAACCAGGGATGGTCAGTAAATATTAGGCCGCACTGCTCGGCGATCTCCCGTTCAAACAGCTGTACCTGAGGGCAGAGGCTAGCAAGGGAAGGAAAATGATCGTTTTTGGCGCAGGTACGCGTCACCGCAAGCAGGCTCTCCGCCCGCTGCGCCAGCACACAGATCAGGGAGGTATCAGCACCGGCTGGAATCCCGAAGTACGAAACAATGCGCCAGCCCCGGTCAACAGCGTCAAGAATACTTTGCGCAAATTCGCTGGAACCAACATCGGGAATATCCGTCAGCGGCAGGGAGGAACCGTTATACATAGTGCGTAGCGAACCGGTCATGGGTGCACCTCCAGCATGGCGGCGCCGTCCTTGAGTAACGTGACGAGAAATTCCGGCGGCCATACTCCAAGCACCAGGATTACCACCATCATGAAGAGCGGCGGCCCCACCGTCAACAGACGGTCCTGGTAGTCGGTCGGTTCGACATCCACCGGAGGGGCGCCCATAACCATCGGCAGTACCGTAAGGGTCATGCCGATGAAGACAATCCCCAGAAAGAGCAGAAACAGACCGCCGACCAGATGGTGACCATCGATAAAGGCGCTGCTGACAATGGTGTATTCGCTGATGAACGGCGAAAAAGGCGGCGAACCGGTGATGGCGATGAAGCCGGCCAGGAAGAGCCCGCCGGACCAGGGGAGACGCGTCAGAACGCCCTTGACCACGTTGGTCGTTTTATTCGAGTAGGAGCGGTGAATGTTGGCGGAGGAAAGAAACAGTACCCCCTTGGTCAGGCCGTTATTCAGCAGGTGAAAGAGCGCGCCGTAGAGCGCGCCCTTGCCGAGTCCGAGACCAATGGCAAGAATTCCCATATGCTCGACGCTCGAATAGGCGAGCATCCTCTTGAAATCGGCCTGTCGGGCCATGAAAACGGCGGCCAGGGCCATGGATAGCAGTCCCATAACGAGCAAAGCCTGTTGAAAAAACCGGATCTCCAGGCCGGATGCCAGGCAGATCTGGTACACCCGCAGGATCGACAGAAAGGCGCAGTTGACCAGTCCACCGGCAAGCAGGGCACCCACCAGCCCCGGCGCTTCGCCGTAGGCATCAGGTTTCCAGGCATGCAATGGCGCCAGACCCATTTTCGAACCGTAGCCCACCAGGAGAAAAATCACCGCCGCATGCAGCCAGCCCGGATTCAGATCACGGGCCGACCGCAGCAACGTCCCCAGCAACAAGGTTGCATCGTGATGTGCGACATAGGTTGAATAGGCAAGGAACAGCAGGCCGAGCAATGCCAAACCGATCCCCACGGAACAGAGCATGAGGTACTTCCAGGTTGCTTCGATGGAACGCGCGTTGCGATTGAAGTAGATCAGCGGCGCCATCGCAACGGTGGTGGTTTCCAGAGCGACCCAGAGGAGTCCGAGGTGCTGGGTCATGGTTACCATCCCCATAGCCGACAGACAGACCAGCAACCCCAAGCAGAGAACACGGTTGGAACGCTCCTGACGGTACGACAGATACCCTACCGCATAGAAAGAACAGACGGCAAACAGCAGACTGACGCACAGGAGCACGACCTTTCCCAGGGGGTCGAGCCAGATCCATCCTCCGGGGGATGGCGGCGGGGCATTGCCCAGAAGCAGCGCTGTCAGTACCAGATGGACAGTTGCGACAACAGGCAGGATCAGTGGACGCAACCGGTTATTCGGCACGATCCAGGCAAGTAAAGCCCCGAACAGGGGCAGCAGGACAAGGGTAAACAACATGCGGCTACTCCTCCTTGAGGGTCCGCAGGCGGGATGTGTCGATGGACGAAAACTCCCGGCTGATATGGTTGATGACAATTCCCATGACAAATATTCCCACCAGAAGATAAAGCAGTGCGCCCGCCTCGATCATGACCGGCATCGCCTCGGTCAACAACAGGCCGAACACGAAAATCCCGTTTTCCAGCACCAGATAGCCGATCACCATCGAAATAGCCTTGCGCCGGGTCGTCAAGATCAGGAAGCCGGTAAGCAAGGTGGCAATGGAAGCCGGAACAAAGAGCAGATCCTGATGTTCCGGGGCGAGCGGCAGTTTATCCGCGAAAGCAAAGGAAATCGCCGTAAATAGGGCCCCGATCAGCAGGGTCGGCACATAGCCGATGAATGGTTCCACTTCGCGTCTGATCTGAGCCTTGCGAATGGCATCACTGATCAGATAGGGGATGACGATCCCCTTGGTCAGAATGATCCCGATCGTGATGGCAGCCAGGTGACCGGAAAAAGGGTGAATCAGCCCGGGCAAAATTCCCAGGATGACCCCTTGGACAGCAACGGCACGGATGGAAAAAATCAGCCGGCTGGTCCCGAGCATGACCAGATTGATCAGCATCACCAGTATCAACAATTCATCAGCGAATGAGCTCATGGCATTACCTCAATTCCAGCAACATGGCAAAGGCGGACAAGATGGTGGCCCCGACCAGGAGTTGCGGGATACGAACCAGCCTCAATCTGGCCATGACCGACTCGACAATGCCGATTGACACCGCCAGGACGAGCATGACGACAAGAAAGATTGCCCAATCCGCCAGAGCGTTTCCCGTGGCAATAGGCAGGGCGACATTGACGAAGACCGCGCCGAGGACAAACAGTTTCAGTGCCGCGGCATAGAGGATGATCCCGAAGGCCGGCCCGCTATGATCCAGAACCATGACTTCGTGAATCATCGTCAACTCCAGGTGGGTGTTGGGATCATCGAAAGGAATGCGGCAGTTTTCCGCCAGAAGGGTAATGTAGAGCGCCCCCACCAGCAGCAGCATGCTGGTCCCGGCAACGAGCCAGGTCCCGGGTGTGGAATGGGTCAGAATGGTTGACAGGGAGAGAGACTTGCTCATGCGTGCCAGGGTAATCAGGGCAAAAAAGAGTGTTGGCTCAACAAGGCAGGCAAAAGTAACTTCGCGGGCGGCGCCCATTCCTTCAAAGCTCGAGCCGGTATCAAGAGCGGCGATGGTGGTGAAGAACCGTGCCAAGCCGAAAAGATAGGCAAAGAGAATCAGATCGCCGCTGAAAGATAGTGGTGCGGCATGGCGCCCCAACGGTATCAGCAGGGCGGCGATGAGTGTTGCCGACAGCGTCACCAGAGGACCGGCACGAAATACCCAGGTGGTGGTCTCGCTGAAGACTGTTCCCTTGCGGAAGAGCTTTATCAGGTCGTAATAGGGCTGGAAATAGGGTGCGCCGACCCGGCCGGCGAAAGCGGCCTTGGTCTTGCCGATCACCCCGAGCAGGAGGGGCGGAAAGAGCAGCGCCACCACACAGTGTATAATGATATCAGTCATGTAGTATCATCCTCAAAGAAGCAGAATAGCTCGACAACCACACTTCATTGCCCATGCCAGGTTCAAAACGGCAAGGCACATAACGTCAATAAAAAAGTATGTGTTATAAAAATTAATAACACTTTCAGGAAACATATGCTATAAACATTAATACGTCAATAAAATTCTGGAACACCAACATTGCGAACGACACATTACAATGGAGGGTGCTGTCATGCCGAATACGCGACTGAACATTACCTTGCCGACCGAGATAGTGGATGACATCAAGGCTCTGTACGGACAGCGGGGATTGAGCCAGTTTCTTGAGGAAGCGGCCAGGGAAAAGCTTGCGGAAGAGAAGAATAAAATACACAAAGGACTGATCGAAGGGTATAGGTCCACTGCCGAAGAGACAAAAGAAGTGCTGAAAAAATTCGAAGCGGCGGTTACGGAGAAATGCGATGTTTAAACGTGGCGGCATCTATGCGGTCAATTTGCCGCACACGGATTCACAGGAACCGGAGGTCTGCCCCTGCCTGGTGGTGAGCAACAATATCAGCAATGAGTTTTCCTCGGTTGTGACGATTATTCCCTTGAGTTTCACCAGGCTAGAAAAGATCTACGATTTTGAGACATTGCTCCCGGCGGCCGGCACCGGTTTGGACCGGGATGCGAAAATCAGCTCCCATATCCTGATTACCATTGACAAGGTCAATGTGGTCGGAGAGCGCATCGGCTTTCTGACCAAATCGCTGATGAGTCAGGTTGAAAAAGCACTGCTGTTGCAGCTCGGCATCGAGGAGACGCCGGGTTTCTTAAAAGGATAAATTCATGCTGCTTGAACCACCGGAGGCCGCACAGGCTCTCAATGTTGATGAAAAAACCGTGATACGCTGGATCAGGAAAGACCATCTACCGGCGGAACTGTTCCAGGGGGATTACCGGATAAACCCGGTGGACCTGCTGGAATGGGCAACGGAGCGCGGCATTAAAGTGAATCCCGCCCTGTACAAGATGAAAGACCTGGATAATTGCCCGCTTCCGGCCTTGAGTCAGGCGCTGGAGGCGGGTGGCGTACACTGCGGCGTCCCGGGCAGCGACACGGAAACAGTGCTGCGCAATGTCGTGACGCTCTTGAACCTGCCGCCGGAGGTCGACCCCGATTTCATCCTGCAGGTACTCCTGGCACGTGAGGCCATGGGCACCACCGCCATCGGCGACGGCATCGCGATCCCCCATGTGCGCAATCCGATTCTGGTGCAGCTGCCGGTTCCGAAGATCGCCCTCTGTTTTCTCACGCAGCCGGTCGACTTCGCGGCCCTGGACGGCAAGCCGGTCCAGATACTCTTCACGATCATATCTCCGACCATCAGAATGCACCTGCACCTGCTCTCGAAACTGGCCTTCTGCCTGCGCGACCCCCGCTTGCGTGGGATCCTGGGCCGGGAATGCAGCCCGGAGAAGATCATAACCGTGATTCGGGAGATTGAAACTGAAATAGGCAGGGGTCCCTTATGATTGCTAACCTGACGGCCACATTCCCGGCGATGCTTCTTATCCTAGCAGCGGTTTTGGCAGCCCTTTCCGGATTGCCGCTGTTGTTGCGGGTGCTGCCCCCCTCCCTCGGCCAGCGCTGTGCGACGCTGTTGATGACCCTGGCTGCGACGGTCGGGTTTGCTGGCGCCATCGCCACTCTCCTGAACAGAAATTCCGTTACCTGGCAACTTGACTGGCCATTTCCCTTTGGCCCCGCTGAATTCGGCGTTGATTCGCTCAGCGCTTTTTTCGCCCTGCCGATTCTCCTTGTGGCCGTCTGCTGCAGCATCTATGCCCTTGGCTACTGGCCTGCCCGGAACAATCCCCGCACCATCCGGAAGCTGACGTTTTTCTTCGGCATTCTGGTGTCAGCCATGCTCTTCGTCACCATGGCGCGCTCGGCCGGGGTTTTTCTGCTGGCGTGGGAAGTCATGGCAATTGCCGCCTATTTCGTTCTCACCACCGACGATCATGCGCCCGAAGTGCGTGATGCCGGCACACTGTTCATGATCTGCACCCACATCGGCACCCTGGCCCTGTTTGCACTCTTTGCCCTGCTGCAAAGCATCTCCGGCAGCTTCACTTTCCCGCTCGCCGGCTCATTGTCCGCGACGGCCCCGTTGGCGGCGCCGGTATTCCTGCTGGCACTGGTCGGTTTCGGCTTCAAGGCGGGACTCATGCCCCTTCACGTCTGGCTCCCGTCGGCACATGCAAACGCCCCCAGTCACGTCTCGGCCATCATGTCCGGTGTCATGCTGAAAATCGGCATCTACGGACTGGTGCGCTCGTTGTCATTCTTTGCCGGGATCCCGCTCTGGTGGGGGATTCTGCTCCTGACTCTCGGTATGGTGTCGGGTATCATCGGGGTCCTCTTCGCCCTCGGGCAGCACGACCTGAAACGCCTCCTGGC
>JAJZQA010000136.1 GCA_021810985.1 Deltaproteobacteria bacterium | reverse complement strand
TCGTAGGAAATCGAAGCGAAAATGCGGCTGGGCGAGGACAGATTTTGTCGATTTTGCAGGGTAATAGTTGTTCTATTACCCAAAAAAGCGGCGAAACATGGGCCGCCCAGACGGATTTGCAGCAGATTCACCCTAAGTCCGGTAGACTCCTCAGGAACCTGCCGGCTCGCGTCCAAGCAATTTCAAAACCTGCTTCATGTCTTCCCACACCTCGCGTTTCTTGCCAGGGTTTCTGAGCAGAAACGCGGGGTGAAATGTAGGCATGAGAGGAATTCCGTGATAATCGTGGATCCGGCCGCGAAGTTGCGAAATCGGCGCTCGGGTCCGCAGGAGAGTCTGCGCGGCAAAAGTCCCCAAAGCGATGATAATTTTTGGAGAGATGGCCTGCAACTGGCGGAGAAGAATCGGCTGGCAGGCTTCGATTTCCTCCGGTTGCGGATTCCTGTTGTTTGGTGGTCGGCACTTGAGTACGTTACAGATATACACGTCTTCCCGGGCAAGCCCCATGGCCTGAATAATCTTTGTCAGCAACTGCCCGGCCTCGCCCACAAACGGCTCGCCCTTGAGGTCCTCATCCCGCCCGGGCGCCTCGCCGACAAAAACGATCTCAGACTTCTCGTTACCGGCGCCGAAAACAAGATTGGTTCTTGTGCCACCAAGCTGACAGCGCTGGCAGCCGCCCAACTCAAGCCGGATCTGTGCAACGGTTTCACTTCCGGTCGCACTGCCGGAAATGTCGTTGGTCTCCAACCGCGGTAGCTCTTCAGCGACGACGGGTGGAGGCGCAACCCTCTCCACGCCATACCCATACGGCAGCCCGTCGACCCCCGTTTCCCGCAGTTCAACGAGATAGCCCTTCAAAGACGAAATCAGAAAGTTGAGTTCGGTAGCCAAATGTTTATCCCTTTACATTCCCGGTAGCAGACACTATTCTTTTACCATGATTGCAATTATAAGCGCAGCCCTACTGCTGCTCCTCATATACCCGGACCATGCTTATGCATGGGGAGCGGGCTTCCACTTGCAGATCGGTTCAACCGTCCTGAACAATCTGCAAGCCCTGAAACCTGCCCTTGCCACGCTTCTCAGCGAATATCCCCTTGATTATCTTTACGGCTGTATTGCCGCGGACATTACCATCGGCAAAAAATTCACCAGCTACCTGCAACACTGTCATCGCTGGCCGGTCGGCCTGAGAGTGCTGCACTCCGCCCGCAGCAGAAAACAGGAAGCCTGTGCCTATGGCTATCTTACCCACCTGGCAGCGGATACGGTGGCGCATAATTATTTCGTACCCTACAAAATCATGCGGAGCTTTTCATCAATTGCCATGAAGCATGCGTACTGGGAAATTCGCTTTGAAAATTTCATCGACAAGGAAATATGGGAAATCGGTAAAAAAGTTTGCCAGGAGCACTACCGGGCAAACGACGAACTACTGCGAAGTGTGCTCTCTGATACAATATTCTCCTTTGGCACGAACAAGCGGATTTTCAATTCAATTCTGCTGTTGAGCCGTCTGGAGAAATGGCAGGCAATGCTCAAAACGGTATCCGATTCTTCAAGCTATACCCTGGAGGATTCAGACCGGCAAGAATACACCGCACTTTCAGAAGAAGCTGCTTTCGACTATCTCAACCAGAGGGAAAAGTCCCGCTATTTTTTAGCCGATCCGACGGGGGAAAGGGCACTTGCCACCGCCGAAATCATCCGGAAAAATCTCAGAATTCTCTATAAAAGCGGAAAAATCACGAAGCTTCAGGCGTTTGCGCAGTTGGAAGAACTGAAACCGAAACTTCGCCAGTCCATCTGCGCCCCGGCATTGCTCCAGCAACTTCATCCAACTGATCATGAGCGTAAATCCTACTCACTTTCGCGTCCACGCTTCTGATCTCGCACGGCAAGAATCCTGTCCAGAATGATATCAGCCAGCAACTCTTTATCCATGAGCGGGCAGTCTTCTATCGATCCATCCCGGCACAGAATTTTCACAATATTCGTATCAACGGAAAAACCGGCGCCTTCCTGGGTAACATCGTTGGCAACCAGCAAGTCAAGATTTTTCTCCCGGAGTTTCTTCAGGGCGTTTTGCACCAGGGCGGCTGTTTCCGCCGCAAAACCGACAAGAATTCTTTCTTCCTTGATTTTACCCATCTCCGCAAGGATGTCCGGATTTTGCGTTAAAGCGAGCGTCAGCGAGGCGCCTTTCTTTTTCATCTTAGCTTCAGCCCTGATTTCCGGCCGATAATCAGCAACCGCGGCAGCCTTGACGACCATAGTAGCAGCGGCAAACTCGCGCAGCGCCACCTCTGTCATCTCTGCAGCGGAAACTACCTTGATGGTCTTCACTCCATAGGGGGGCTCCAGGCAGACCGGCCCGCTCACCAGCACCACTTCAGCGCCACGACGCCGGGCGGCGCGAGCAATTGCATAGCCCATCTTACCCGAAGAATGGTTGCTCAGGTAACGGACCGGGTCCAATTCTTCCCGGGTTGGCCCGGCCGTGACCAGAAGTTTTTCTCCGTAGAGGTCCTTGCCAGTCAGCGCGGAGAGCGCCTCCTGATAAATAATTGCCGGGTCCTGAAGCTTCCCTTCCCCTTCCCAACCGCAGGCCAGCATCCCCTTCACCGGAGCGACAAAGAGATAGCCATGGTTACGCAGACGTTCTTCATTCGACCGGTAGAGAGGATTCATGTACATGTTGGCGTTCATGGCCGGGGCTATCAATACCGGGGCTTTGGTCGCCATGACAGTCGTGGTCAGGAGATCATCGGCAATCCCGCAGGCAATCTTACCGATCGTATTGGCGGTAGCCGGGGCAATTACCACAAGATCCGCACGGTCAGCAAGCGAAATATGTCCGATCTCCTGTTCTTCGATGCAATTGAACAGATCGGTATGGACCGGATTTCTGGACAACGTCTGGAAGGTAAGCGGTGTCACGAACTGCCGGGCGGATGCCGTCATCAGGACATGTACCTCAGCTCCGCCCTTGACAAAAAGCCGCACAAGTTCGGCTGCCTTATACGCGGCAATCCCACCCGTCACACCAAGTACTATTACCTTTCCTGTCATCATAAGGGCACCTAGAATATTGCTGAATCGTTGAGATAGGGATTATGAAGGCTCTCATGGCTTATCGTCGTCGCCGGACCATGGCCGGGATAGACAATGGTTGTATCGGGAAGTGTCAGCAACTTCTCCCGGATGCTTTTCAGCAGCGTGGCGGAAGATCCACCCGGAAAATCCGTTCTGCCGACGGATTCCGCAAACAGGGTATCACCGGTGAAAACGACGCCCTCACCATAGAGCGAACAGCCTCCGCGTGTATGACCGGGGGTATGGAGGACCGTGAGACGGCATTTTCCGAAAGAAATTGTGTCCCCATCAGACAAAAAAGCGGTTGGCGGTGGTGAGTTTTCTGCTTTCAAACCATACTTGAGAGCGGTGATATCCGCATGGGCAAGCATCGGAGCATCAAGTTCATGAATACGGAGACCGACGCCAAAAGCCTCCATAAGGGCCTGGTTCGCGCCGACATGATCAAAGTGCCCGTGGGTATTGATAATCTGCACGATCGAAAGATCATGTCGTGCAACGACGGAAAGTATCTTTTCGGCATCACCACCGGGATCAATTACAAGACCTTCCCGGGTCGCTTCACAACCAACGATATAACAATTGACCATCAGGGGACCGACTACAACGGTTTCGAGAATCATGTATCACCTTTTCCTTGCTGGCGGCCAGCAGTACCCGGGATTTCTAACTCCAATTCCATATCAAGTCCCTCTCTTGGTTGGCTCGTTTTCGGCTTATCAACGTACATTGCAGTATGCCTCGCAGCCTCAATCCTCTCCGCCTTGAGATCATCCTTGATCTGGAATTGAGATAATATCACCAGATCCTATTTAATATTTTCGAGGTTCTTCTCTTTCAATCCTTCGAAGGGATTGTTTCGAAAGCCACTTTTCTTCATGTCATTGTTTCCCGGTTCCTTGATCTCCGGAACCGGTTCCTGTGCGGGAGTCTCCTCGGGAAGGAGGCTTTTTACCCGGTCACAACCAGCATTCTTGTAAAAATATCGATCATAGAGCCGGTGATACCCTGTCCAGCGGGAATGGTTCGCCAACTCCTTGCGCATATGGGTGCGAATGCCATTGATTTTTGAGTCCAGGTCGTCCAGGTAATTGAGTACGGTTGCCTCGATCGTCTTGGGCCTTTTTGGTGAGCCGAATTCATACTGTCCATGATGTGAAAGAATCATGTGTTTCAGGAGCATGGCAAGCTCGACAGGAAAGCCATCCAGCTGAACGATTTTTTCATGGATCATTTCCACACCAATGGAAATATGGCCAAGCAATTTCCCTTCATCGGTATAATCGAAGGAACGGAGATAGGTCATTTCCCGAACCTTTCCCACGTCGTGCAACAAGGCCCCTGTAATCAGCAAGTCACGCTGAAGCTGCGGATAGAGAGGCATGATCTGGTCCACAAGCCGGGCAACGGACAGAGAATGTTCGAGCAACCCGCCAAGGTACACATGGTGCATCCCCTTGGCGGCGGGCGCAGTTCGGTAGAGTTCCAGAAAAGCGGGATCTTCAACAAATGAGAGCAGAAGTCGACGCAGGTGATCGCTGGAACAGGATTCCACCAGTGCCGACAACTCGGCGAGCATTTCCGAACTATCGCGATCACCCTCGGGAAGGAAGTCCTCCAGAGCAACCTTGCTATCAGCAACACAGGCAAGATCAGAGATAATCAGCTGCATTTTGCCAAGATACACCGTAGCCTTCGCTTTCAGGCGAACAAAATTGTCCTTCTCGAACAACGGCCCGATGGAGTCGACATTTTCCCAGACGCGGCCTTCGATTTCTCCCGACTTGTCCATTAGGTGAAGTGTGAGGTAGGGCTTCCCATTTCTGGCCAGGGCCGCGATCTTTTCCTTGACGAGAAAAACGGAATCAACCTGGCTGCGATCCTGTATCTCACTTACAAACATCTTGGTCACACGATTCTCCTTATTTCAGACACAAATCCCGGACGATACTATCAGCCACCCTGATGCCATCCACCGCGGCGCTCATGATACCACCTGCGTATCCCGCCCCTTCGCCGGCCGGAAAAAGACCTGGCAGGCTGACCGACTGGCACGTGTCATCCCGCACGATCCGAACCGGCGCTGACGTCCTGGTTTCAACTCCAGTAAGTGAAGCTTCAACCGTTAGAAAGCCTTTCATCTTGCGATCGAATTGCCTGACACCTGCTTTCAGAGCCAGCGCGACATCTTTCGGCAGTATTTCGGCAAGATCAACCGGGACAATACCGGGCCGATAGGTCGAGCGAACGTCGTGGAAACCTTTCCCGCTGGCAAAGTCCAGCAGGTTCTGGGCCGGAGCATAATAGGAAAAGTTGCCCGCGGCAAAGGCCTTTTGTTCCAAAGACCGCTGAAACTCAATACCTGCAAAGGGATGGGATCCGGGAAAATCTTTTTCACCGACAGCAACAACCAAAGCGCTGTTCGCAAAGGGTGAATTCCGCTGAAAGGAACTCATGCCATTTGTTACGACTCCACCCTCTTCGGATGCCGCCGCCATAACGACCCCTCCCGGGCACATGCAAAAAGAGTAGACCGGACGGTCAGTTTCAGGATCATGGTGGGTCAGAACATATTCGGCCGTCGGGAGACCCGACGCGGACCTATCCCCGTACTGAATTCCGTTGATCAATTCTTGGGGATGCTCAACCCGCAGACCGATCGCAAAGGGTTTCCTTTCCATGTGAATGGATCGTTTCCGCAGCATCTCGTAGGTATCACGGGCACTGTGTCCTGTCGCCAGCACCAGATAGTGGCAGGGCAACTCTTCGGTTTCATTCAGGACAAGGCCGCTGACCTGTCCCTTTCTGGTCATAATATCGGTCAGTTTCCCGCTGAAGCGAATGGTGAATCCCCGCTCCAGAAGTTCAGCCCGGATACCCGCAACCACCCGGCGCAGTTTGTCGGTGCCGATGTGGGGTTTCGCCAGACAAAGTATCTCACGCGGCGCACCAAAGCGGACAAGATTTTCCAGGATATAGCCAAGATTCTCATCGCGGATCCTCGTCGTCAGTTTACCATCGGAAAAAGTGCCGGCCCCCCCTTCACCGAACTGCACATTGCTTTCCGGATTCAGGATACCGTGGTCCCAGAATGACTGCACATCCTGAACGCGCTGCTCAACGGGACGGCCGCGCTCAATGATGGTAGCCCGGAGGCCGTATTCGGCGAGACGAAGAGCGGCGAAAAGACCGGCCGGACCCATTCCGGCAATGACGATTTCCTTGTCCGTAGTGATAGGAGTATAGGTTTTAGGCGTCGTCTCCGGAACAGGCGTGACATCCCGGTCATCAGCGAATTTGGCAAGGCAGGCTGCTTCGTCACAAACGGAAATTTCTATCGTATAGACATAGCGGATGGCTTTCTTTTTCCGCGCATCAAGCCCTTTGCGAACGATCTTCCATGAAACGACCTCTTCCCTGTTGAGGGAAAGCCGATTAAGCAGATGAGCAAAGATTGCCGGTTCAGCGGCGCGGTAGTCGAAAACAAGGTTGCGAACAAGGAAAGGCACAGGATTCCTTCATCGAGTTACTGTTGATATTTTTTCCGGTCCAGAAGCTGTTCAACGATAATCACGATGTCCAGCGGATGAGTAGATTTGGGTATATGAACTCGTGCACCCATCTCAGGAGCCTCATGCTCATGGGGCGCCCCTTTGAACATTGACGTCAGCAGGATGAGTATCGGAGGCGTATTTCCGGCAAGCCGGGAAATTTCAAGACAGGTACTGACGCCGCCGAGCTTCGGCATGACCAGATCCACGATTGCCACATCCGGCGCCTCGGCAAGAAATGTTTTGATACCTTCCAACCCGTTCTCAGCGGTAACGACCGTAAAATTATACTCACGGAAGATGTCCGACAGAATATTCCGGAACAGAGCATCATCGTCTATGATCAGAATCTTGACTCCAGGGGATTGCATCAGAACCTCAGGAAAGCCCTTAAAATGGCGCAATAGTACACCAACATGGCCTAAAATGGAAGGATAAACCCCTAGGATTCAGGGGAGCGCAGC
>JAJZQA010000135.1 GCA_021810985.1 Deltaproteobacteria bacterium | reverse complement strand
CCGTTACGCTGGCATGGTTTCAATCCTCGCCCGCCATCGCTGACGGGCGCTACGGCGAAAAAAAGGTTTATGCGGAAAAGAAAAAGGTTTCAATCCTCGCCCGCCATCGCTGACGGGCGCTACGCCTGGCGGATTTACAACAAACTCCGCTACCAGGTTTCAATCCTCGCCCGCCATCGCTGACGGGCGCTACCGCCAGTTCTTTGTTCTTGCTGGTAGAGAGTGAGTTTCAATCCTCGCCCGCCATCGCTGACGGGCGCTACCCCCTTTCAGAGTCTCTTGGTTGACACACTAGCTGTTTCAATCCTCGCCCGCCATCGCTGACGGGCGCTACTGCCGCCA
The DNA here is from genome assembly GCA_021810985.1 of Deltaproteobacteria bacterium. Classification (GTDB taxonomy): domain Bacteria; phylum Desulfobacterota; class Desulfuromonadia; order Geobacterales; family Geobacteraceae; genus RPRC01. The sequence goes on along the minus strand of JAJZQA010000135.1, from coordinate 6,776 downwards.
TTTTTTCGCGACAGTTTCCAACAAGTTACACACTCATTTTCGCGAAACGGGTACAAAAGTGTCTGCGTAATGTCATAGTCTCTCATCCGTATAAAAATTACCGCGCAAAACCAGCGTATTACACATCCGCGAATACCCCCGGTTTTTCATTACCACAACAGGTTCGCGCTACACAATCAACGGATCATCAAAGAAGATCGTCCTGCTCTGGCCGTAGGTTTCAACGTGCTGCTCCCTTGGCTCGGTCAGGCGGTACAGTCGAAGATTATCTTCTTCTTTGTCAATTTCCTTCAGGAGCCTCCGGCGCAGTTGCTCGAACTTCATTTCATTTACCTGACATTCGAAGACCGACTTCTGCACCCGCTGGCCGAAATTTTTACATGCCTGGGCAACGCGGCGGAGTCTTCGACGGCCCTCTTTGGTTTCAGTGTTTACGTCGTAGGCGACAATGATCCACATGGCATCTCCTAAGAATAGAGCACTGGCGTGTAGGCTTCCAAATCTCCGCGCAGGTGCCGGGCCAGCAGCCGGGCCTGTATGTGCGGCAAGAGGCCGAAGGAAACTTTTTCGTCCAGAATCGGATGATGGAACTCGTCCTGTTTTCGTTTCTGATAGGCAACGACAACCGTTTTCCTGCCGTCGTCATTCAGGTAGGTGGCACCACCGGTGCGGACCTCGAAACTCTTATCCGTGAGCTGTTTACGATTGATGAGGGTCAAAGCAAGTCTGTCCGCCAGCACCGAGCGAAATTCTTCCATCAGATCCAGTCCGAGAGAAGGCCTGCCGGGTCGCAGTGCATGAAGGAAACCCATCTGTGAATCGAGCCCGACCCCTTCCAACGCCGAGATGCAGTCGTTGAGCAAGAGTGTGTACAGGAACGACAGCAGCGCGTTCATCGGATCGAGGGGCGGTCGGCGATTGCGGCCGTTCATTTTGAAGGTGGCGCGATCAACTTCTTTTACCATCCGGTCGAATACGTGAAAGTATGTGTGTGCGGATTCACCCTCCAGCCCTCTGATGTGGTCGATATCGGCACTGTCCTTCAGGTGGAAGAGGGCATCCGCCAGGATATCGGCGGCCTTTTTCAGTGATTCTGTTTCATCCTGCGAATCTGTTTCCCGTGCGCCGCGCAGGAGAATCTGGCGGGCGTTTTTTACCTTGCCCGCGACGACATTTCGAGCGATTGCTGTTGCTTTGTCCGTATCCCGTACCGCTTCGTATTGGGCCTGACGAAGCAGGACATTGCCGCTGGTCTTGCCCACCATCCGGCACTTGAAGCGGCCGTTCCGGTCGAGGATTACGACAGCCCGGCCTTCATCGGCGCACTTGCCGAGGAAAAACGGGCTGATCATGACATTGCCCATGGTGACTACGGCTCCGATGTGGTGGAGCGGTACCTGCATCTGTACTTTGCCCTCAACCTCGATTTTTACCGTCTCATGGTCGAGGCAGATATAGGCTCCCTGGGTCATGACGTACAATGTGTTTAGAAACTGTTTCATTTACTTTTACCCCCTTTGACAAAGGGGGGCCGGGGGGGATTTGTCAGGCGTTTTTTGCTTTCCGGTTCGCTCAGGTAATTTTCTGCTGTAACGACCCTTTCACCTGTCTCAATTTCCAGTTTTTCCCGTGCCTCTCCTGCAATGCGTCCGCCCTTGTGAGCTGCAATCTTGTTTTCAGGAAACCCCTGGGCGTCCTGCTTGCGGGCTATTTCCGTCGTGGCCGCTTCTCCGAGCATTGAGAAGATCAGCTCCAGGTCAGTCATATGATCGCGCAGGTTTTCACGCTCAAGCCCCTTGTGTTGCTTGTACTCACCGGGCGTCATGCCGAATGCCGCCTTGCTTATTTCAGCTGTCAGAATGGCGTATTCGGGTTCATCTTTTACGCCGCGATTCTTCCATTCTTCGGTCAACTCCGCTCGGATGGCGATGCCGCGCATCCGCTTCTCGATCCAGGCATCAGAATACCCCTTGGCTTTGTATGTCTCGCGAATGCGTTTGTTGGCCAGTTCGGGGTCTTCGATTTCCTGTATCCTCTCGTAACCTACCTTGGCCAGCCAGCGCTTGAACGGCTCGGCTTTGGGGGAGGGGATGGACTGGATGATGCGGAAGATGCCCTCGGTGTTGGCGCAGTCCGTGGAGTATTTCTTTCCATCTGTTGCCTCCAGTTTCAGTCCGTGACAATTTGTCACGACCTCACTTCCTTCCGCTTTTAGCCGTTGTTTCAGTTTTCGCCAGTACGCACCCGCATCAGCGCTTTCCGTCAGGACGACGCATATGTCCACCACGGAAAACCACCACTCGCCATTGTGCAGAATTCTCCGAATTTCTTTATTCTGAAACACAACCAGTTTCTTTTCCATTGATCGCCCCTCAGGTTTCAAACAGCTCCCGTGTAGCCTTCCTGCCTCGCCCCTTTTCTATTACAATTGAAGGCATGCAAATATTCTTTAGCGAGCATTCCGGACATCGATGGTTATTGATCGGTGACGGCAGATGACTCGACGCAAGCAGTTCGTGAATTGCATCCGCCGTTTCTTCAACCAGTTTTCGCAGTTCTTGGGTAAACACCACTTCGCGGCGGTGCATCGAACCTTTGTGAAAAATTGCGCCTCGTTCAATGTTAATGTTCAGCATCTCCCCCAGGCAGAGCGCTTGCGCGGCCAGTTGCAGATCGTCATTGAGCCATTTTTGTTTTTTGCCGTGTTTGTATTCTACCGGATAGATCGTGCCGTCGGGATGAAACTCAACCACATCGCAACGGCCCGAAAGTCCCAAGCGACGCGACCACACAGGAAGGGCATATTCCAAACGAACACCCTCGGAATCACAGATGTGAAACTTCTGATCTGCCCGGTCATGCTCGTCAGTTCCCCGTTGGGTGTGGATGTTGTTTTCAAACTCCTGATCCATGAAGATCAGGGCACAACGGCGGGGACAGTAGGCAAATTGGTTTAGTGCGGAGACCGCAATCGGTTCCGCGCTCTCTGTCAAAATATCTCTCATGGGGTCACCAATTCCACGCCAGCAGGCAGCCGGTCGCGATGCAGAACCACCTCGTAATCGCTGAAGCTGCGGGGAGATGTGGCTGATTTTCTGACTATATCGACAATGGCGCCCTTGTCCAGCAGCTTGTGAGCCGGGGCGCAGCCGAGCATGGCCTGTTTGACTCGCTGGTTCTGGTCGCTGTCGGTTCCAACGTGTTTGAAGACATACAGTCCACGGCAGGACATCATTCCTTTGCTAGAGGAACGATCATGGTCGTACATATTCAACAACGCTTCCCAAAGGTTTTTCAAATCATCGTCGGAAAAGCCGGTTCCCTTGGCAAGATTTGCGCTGATGAAGCCTTTGGCAACATAAAGGCCGTATGGAATCAGCGCCTTGCGCCCCATGGTACGGAGCTTGTCCTCTTCCTGCTCGTTTTCCCACTTCTCAAAATCTGCGGCTGTCTTGGCTCCACTGACCTTTTCAGCTACCGCCATGCGGGTAATGGAAATATCCATTGGCAGTATGGGGTCAACTGACCGGGCAAATGAGAACTGCACCGGGCCGCGTACCTGACCGGCATTAGCGCCGGTACTCATAACAGCCCCGAAAGTTCGGACATCGAAAAATGTCTGGCACATCCAATCCTTCGCTGCGTTCACCTGTCCCCGATTGGCGCCGCCAGTTGGAGCCCCTCCGGTAACTTGATGCGCCTTGGTGATCGGCTTATTCAGATTGGTGGCATGCTCGATAAAAATAGAGTTGGGTGCCTGGTTTTCAAAACTGGTCTGTATATAGTTCCGCACCCGGCGTTTGAGCGCCACATCGGAGACAAGACCGTGCATATCTTCCGGGTCGATGCGGGGGCTGTTACCGGCATCCGGGTCGCCGTTTGGATTGCCGTTTTCACAGTCGAAAAGGAAGAGAAATTCGTAACGGTTCTGGATGCTCATTGGTTGTCTCCTTTGGATTCTTTGGTGTCGTTATTTTTTCCCGCACGGTTGGCGGCAATCTGTTGATAATAGCCAAGCGCAAAAAGGCTTTGTTGATCGAGGTTGAGGGTTGAAGGGATACGATCCTGTATCCGGCTCATAATTTCGGCAATCTGATCTTCATACCAGTAGGAAAGCCCGCCATCCAGTTTGTTGAGATGATTTTTGGCATTGTTGAAAAGCCGCCCGAGAGTTAAACCCGGTGTCTGGCTGGCGGCGACATAGTAGCGCTGGACAACGCCAGCACCGACATCGCCCAAAGCAGCACGCTGCAAGCCTGCCAGTATTGCTAATAGCCGCCCACACTGATACGCGGATTCAGGATGTTCCTTGTTGAGATAAGCACCCATCTGATGATCTCCCCCTTTGCGAATGAAATATGCTTTTATAAGACCCATACGGGCATGGTTAAATGGTTTGTCTTCTATGAGGTCGGCGCGGAAACGAGCAAGTGCCTGGGCAATGATCGACTGCGGGATCGGCAAACCAGCTAGGGCGACTCGCCAGAGTGTCGTTGCCGTTGGTGCAGGGAGGTCTTTTAAATCACGCACAATAGAACCGCAAACCGCCATGAACTTTGGTTCGGATGCAGATTTCCCTCCATCCCTGGCTACAATTTCAAGGTCGGAAAACCAGAGTTCGATTCGGGCAACCAACTCCTCAAAACTCCCCACCATCCAGTCGCGCACCATTACCCGTCCTGACGCACCGGAAACTGTCATTGCATAAAAACGGTTGTTTGCAGGAACTGGATACTGCCCTACTCGTATCGCCGCAAGGATTTCACGCGCAGACTGTTGGGCTGCGCCTGCAGTTAGTTCCGGCGGTTCCGACAGAAATGACAGCGGATCATCTTCCTTCTGAATAGCTTCTTTGAACCAGTGGACGACCAAAGCATTTGCCAGTTTGCGGGAATGGTTCTTGATCAAGTGATTGAGGGCGTCAACATATTCTCGAGCCGATTTTTCTCCCATTGCCGCATTGCTTGCTTGCTCAAGACCAAATGAGCAGAAAGCCGATTTATCGAATCCAATCATTACATCGCCGGTGCCCAGACCACCCACTCCTGAAAGTCCGGTTATTTTCGGCTGAGTTGACAATGGCTGTAGCTCCTCTCCTGAAAGAAAGCAGACCATGCCACCGGGCACAGATTCAATAAGTTTTTCAACAGCCTTTTCCCCGCGCTTCGGCTTCTCTTCTCCCTTTCCCTTCCTTTGATCCGCTTCACGCCAGGTCCGCCACCAATCAAGCGCTGAGGTTTCCTGAAGAGGGTCTGCTCCGGCAATACGCCAGCGCAGCCAATCGGTCGGCTTTGCCTTGTCAGCAGCCAGACGAGTTCGTAATAACTCAATTTGTTCGGAATTTTTCAAAAATTGCCCTAGTGGCTGCAACATCACAACGGTAGTAGCTGCCTGATGAAGCATTTCAGCAAAGAACAACTGTTTTTCCCGTGAACCGGCAATCTTTTTTTCATCTTCATTCGGTTTAAAATACATAGTTACCGTTTGCAAAGTCTCTACGAGAAAATGAGCACGACCGCCAGCATTCATGTTATGCATCTCTGGACATTTCGGCGTTTGCTCTCCTTTGTCGTCGCCCAACGGCAAGACATTTATCAGTTGTCCATCAGATGAAATGTCTGCAAGCCAACGCACCGTCCGCGTGGTAAAGCCTGGTTCGGAATCAAGGTTCTTCCGAGCATACTCAACAAGCTCATTCAGCATCAGATTCTCCCCCTTTCCGGCTTTCGCACCTTCTCGTGATCGAAAGGAGGCACTTCCAGCACACCGTTGACCACCGTGGCATCAAAGAGCGATATGAACGGCTTGTCGTCCCGCACAATGTCGCGCCTCAGATCAAAAACATCGTACAACATCCACCCGATATGCTGATCGAGCGCAACCACCTGTTTCTGAACTTCGCCAGGCTGCACATACTCGAAGAATGCCGGAAATTCGCTGCATCCTAAGAACGGCTGCTGAAAGCATTTGCCCTGTTTTGCCCGGCGCTCAAACATGCTGTCGAATTTGTTGATCTGCTCCGGTGCCGAGAACTGCGGCTTTGGGATGATCCGGGCAGTCAGTCGGTATCTGACATTCTTCAAGGCCATGGTCTGCCGCTGGGTTCGTCCCGTCGTGGCATCATCACTATCAGCCCAGAGCGGTTCCGGCGGTTCGTCACCGCGCATCCACTTGTTCAGCTTTGCAGTGCCGGGGACAATGCCTTTCACTTCATTGCGCCGCAAGGCCAGATAACGCGGTATTTCCAACACTTCTATCCGCTCCACCTGCCAGTGAAAATAGGGGCGCATGCCGTGGGCATCTCGAATTCCCTCCCAGTAGATGGCATCGAATATTCCCCGTGCAGCGGACGGCGTTATGACAGGATAGCTGAATCGCTCCACCTTCATTTCCGGCCTTGTGAAGCAGGCCAGATCTCCCCAGACTTCCAGTGTGTGGGTTTTCTTGCTCACGTTGCTCCTCCTTTCTTCAGCCGATCATAATCAACTGCGACTGCGGCAAACGCAGCCCAACAACAGAATCGTAAAACTCTCCGTCGCGGTCTTCGAGAATGAACCATTCTTCTGAGACTCCCTTGCCGTAGCGAAGTTTGGCCGGTATCAATACACCCCAAGCGGGATGATCGCTTTTTGGGCGAAAGACACTCACTGTCAGCCCTTGTGCTTTCCTGATCCATTGGGCATTTATCCCCTCTTCATCCTGTTGCCGTTGTAATTCATGGAACAAATCCCGATAATTTTCATAGGGAACCAATACCTGGATTGCGGACTGATCAA
>JAJZQA010000134.1 GCA_021810985.1 Deltaproteobacteria bacterium | reverse complement strand
TCGGAAACATCAGGTTTTCCCTCGGACCCGGCAACAGCGACGCTGATGTGGACTACCTGTTGGAAATTCTCCCGGGAATCATCCAGCGCCTGCGCGACGCTGCCTCGTCTTCTTGATCCTGTAGCGCCCCACCATGCATCTTGTAATTTCCCACTGAAAATGGTAGGTTAAACAGTTCGCGACGCAAGAGGAAGAAGGGCGCGAGCGGGCAGGGGACATTCCCGTGAAAAACGCCCGGCAAGATGCACCACAGGGAGACGCTATGAAATCGTGCAGCAGCAGGCAGGCAGAGGATACTTTAGGGTCAACAGCAGCCAAGCGATACCTGGTCGAGCAGGCCATCGGCAATACTCCGCTGGTGGAGGTTACCGGTCTCAACCCCAATCCCCGCGTGCGGATCCTGGCAAAACTTGAAGGCAACAATCCCGGCGGCTCGATTAAGGACCGGCCTGCGTACTATATGATTGCCAAGGCCGAAGAATCCGGCGAACTGACCCGCGACAAGATAATTTTGGAAGCGACCTCCGGCAACACCGGCATCGCCCTGGCCATGATCGGCGCTGCCCGAAAATACCGGGTAAAACTGGCCATGCCCGCCTGTGTCAGCCTCGAGAGACGCAGCATCCTGGAGGCGTACGGAGCCGAGGTCGTGCTCTCCCCGGCCCACGAAGCCACCGACGGCGCAATCCGCCTTGCCCACCAGATCCTGGAAGAAAACCCCGGCATGTACTACATGCCCAATCAATACGCCAACGAAAACAACGTGCTGGCTCACTACGAGACCACCGGGCCGGAGATTTTCGCTCAGACCGGCGGCGAAGTCGACATCTTCATGGCCGGCATGGGCACCGGTGGCACCTTGATGGGCGTGGGACGCTACCTGAAGGAGCAGAACCGGGCTATCCGGGTCATCGGCGTCGAGCCGCGGATCGGCCACAAGATCCAGGGACTCAAGAATATGAAGGAAGCGATCGTCCCACCGATCTACCATGAGGACCGGCTGGACGAGAAAATCGTCATCGAAGATGAAGACGCCTTTGAAACCGCGCGCCTGCTCGCTATCCAGGAAGGCCTGTTTGTCGGTATGTCCGGCGGAGCCGCCATTGCCGCGGCCTGCAAAATGGCCGAAAAAATCGATTCGGGAACCATCGTGACCATCCTGCCCGACCGGGGAGACCGTTACCTTAGCACCACCCTGTTCCGTTCGGTCTGCGCCTGCTGCCCCCCCTGATCCCTTCCCCTCCACCCCAACCGCCGAAGGAATCCCATGAAAGCGCACCTTAACGGTATATCTTTGTCCTATGGCGACAGCGGCAGCGGTCCCGCCGTGGTTCTGCTGCACGGCTTCCCGCTTTCCCGGGACATGTGGCACCCCCAGGAAGCAGCACTGGCACAGGCCGGTTTCCGCCTCATCACCCCTGACCTGCGCGGCTTCGGCGAAAGCGAGGTTCCGGAAGGCCCCTACTCCATGTCCCTGTTCTCGGACGACGTAATTGCCCTCCTGGATTACCTGGAAATAGACCGGGCCGTAATCGGCGGCATGTCGATGGGCGGATACATCCTGCTCGACCTCCTGGAACGCTACCCGGAGAGAGTCGTTGCCGCCTGCTTCATCACCACCCGCAGCTGTTCTGACAGTGAGACTGCCAAGGCCGGACGCCTTGCCCTCCTGGAAAGGATGAAAAGGGAGGGAACCGGCAGCATAGCGGAACTGTCCACCGCCACCCTGCTGGCCGGAGAAACGTTGCGACGCAATCCGGAACTGGTGCGAACCGTCTACCGCTGGATGACCTCGGTCGACCTCAGGGGCATCGAAGGAGCCCTCCATGCCCTCCTGGAGAGGAAAGACTACTCGTCACAGTTGAAAAACTTCGACCTGCCAGCCCTGGTCATCGGCGCGGACCAGGACAGCGCCGTGCAGCCGGAGGACCTCCGGGTCCTCAGCGAAGGGCTGCCAAACTGCGAACTGTGCATCATTCCCCAGGCAGGTCACATGGCCAACCTGGAACAGCCGGAGGCTTTCAACGACTGCCTCCTGAGCTTTCTTCGCCGGATCTGTCCACAGAATGTCATTTGAATTGAACCTGAATAATAGCCACTCGTGGCTTTCTCTTACAACCACTACGAGGACCGGATTCCATGGAAACAACGATTAAAACCACATCGAATAAATATCACCGCCCCGCCTGGATGCGAGTGCTCGACATCCTCCTGCGGACCGGCCACGTCGGTTTCGCCGGGATCCTGTTAGGCGGGTTCATTTTCGAAGTCCCCCTTTACGATCTCTATCTTTGGCACTATCTCACCATTTTCACCGGCCTCGGCCTGCTGCTGCTTGAACTTCGCCACAGCCTGGGTTGGCCGCATCAGGTCCGGGGTTTAATCGGCATTGTCCATATCGGCCTACCCGGCTTGATACATTTTTTTCCGGCAATGGTTATCCCCTTCACCTGGGTGACCCTCGCAACCGGGGGCATCGTAAGCCATATGCCGCGCAAATTCCGCTACTGGTCGATTCTCTACAGGAAGGTGGTCGATTAACACGGCTCCGAAACATTTTCACCTTGTACGCTACAGGCTTTTCAGCAGCTTTCGCCTGGTGCTTTTTCTGCTTTTCAGCGGACTTACCGCCTGCGTGGCAAACCAGCTTCCTCCCCGTTACGCCGTAGCGACCGGACCAGTCCCGGTACTCAACACACCCGACTTCCGCGCGGTCTTCGGCGGTAATGACGGCACAACCCTGGCCGTTGACCGGTGCGGGCAAATCCGCGCCCTGGAATTCATCGCCCTGCCGGGAACCGCATTCCGGATCGAAGGCAACAGCGGCGATTTTCGCTTTCCCGTCTATCGGGTAACCAGCGACGACTACCCCTACCCTTCAACAACCGGCTATTACATCGACAGCCGCATGGTCCGGACAACGGGCTGCGCCCCAACGCCTCGCAAACGCACCATGCCAGATCAGGAAACGATCATCTCCCGACTCACCTCGGCGGTCGGCACACCCTACCAATGGGGCAGCAATCTGCGTCAAGGCATTCCGGAAATGCTCTCCCTTTACCCCCCCACGGACAATCAACCACTGGAAAAAGACACACAAAAGACCTGGACCCTGCAAGGACTCGATTGCTCGGGATTGCTCTATGAAGCAACCAATGGCTGGACGCCGCGCAACACCTCGGAACTGGTCGACTACGGCTCTCCGGTTACAATTGCCGGCCTCGACGCTGAAGAAATTGTTCAGATTGTGCAGCCGCTTGACCTGATCGTCTGGAAGGGTCATGTAATGATTATTCTCGATCGGGAACGAGTGATCGAAAGCCGCCTCGATTGTCTGGGGACAGCCGGAGGGGTGGCAATACGGAATCTACGGGAGGCACTTCAGCAGCTTCTTGTCACGCGTGCTCCGCTGAATGAGTATCAGAGCGGCTTGACAGCAACAAAAGGCTTTGTCATTCGCAGATGGCACCCCGGCGTGAGGCCAGGTTCCGGAACAGTGCCAAAAGCTGCCCCTTCGCGGGGGAAAAACTAGCAGTCGAAAAGGATCCTCAACCATGCAAGACTTTCGCATGTCCCTGCTCTCCACTGCCATCTGCGGCTTCCTCCTGGCACTCCTTCCCGCCACATCCCTTGCCGGCAGCGCAAAAAACATCATCATCATGGTTCCGGACGGCATGGGCCTGGCTGACGTCACCGCCGCCCGCACCATCAAAAACGGCCCGAACGGCGACCCGCTCAGCTTCGAAACTCTACAGCATATCGGCTACCAGCGCAGCCATTCCGCCAACAGTCTGGTCACCGATTCGGCCGCGGCAGCTTCAGCCTGGGCTTGCGGAGAAAAATTCAATAACAATGAAATCTGTTACCACGCTGATGGCCGTCCGGTGCGGCCGAGCATTCTGGAACTGGCAAAAAAAGTGGGCAAGTCCGCCGGCCTGGTGGTAACCGACGGAATTACCGAAGCAACTCCGGCCGTTTTCGGCGCCCATGTACCGACCAGGGACTGCCGCCAGGAAATCGGCCGGCAGTATCTGGAAACAACCGGGGTGGATGTTCTGCTCGGGGGAGGACGCAAGGAATTCAACACGGAAACACCGGACCCTTGCGGGACAAAAGGGGATCTTCTTTGTTCGGCAGGTAAGAAGGGCTATGTGCTGGTCACTGACCGGGAAGAGCTGAAGAAGGCGGTAGCTGGAGGTTCCCGGAAAATCCTGGGACTGTTCCAGGCCCGCGGCATGACGCCTGAAGTGGAACGTCCGGCCGCAAGCCTGGAACCGCGCCTGCCGGAGATGACCGCGGCAGCCCTCACCGTGCTGGAGAAGGACCAAGACGGCTTTTTTCTCCTGGTGGAAGGCTCCCTGGTGGACAAGGCTAACCACCGGAACAATTACCCCATGCAGTTGGGTGAGATCCTGGCCTTCGACGAAGCGGTGGCGACCGTCAAGAACTGGCTCATGACCGACCGGAAGCGCGCAGACACCACGCTGCTGATTGTCGTGGCCGACCATGAAACCGGCGGATTTACCATAACCGGACCCGACAGCTCACTTCCAGCCCCCGGTGGAGCCCTGGAGACGGCCTGGACCGGAAAGGGACACAGCGCGGTGGATACCCTGGTCTGGAGTGAAGGTCCAGGAAGCGAAAACCTCGCCCGGGCACTGGACAACACCGATATCTACCGGGTTATGGTTGAGGCCTTGCGCTGACCAGCGACCGCCGGAACTTTCCATGGGCAGATGAGATCAGGCCTTGTCGCTGCGATGAATGACGGCCATGGTCCCCTGATTGTAGAGATTGCGCGCGAAGCACTCCAGCGAGATGTCTGCCCCGGTAGCCATGTGCATGAACATGCTCCGGTTACCCACGGCGATACTCCTCCCCCCAAAGGAGGCAGCGATGGCATCCTCCGGCACGGACCGGAAATAGCCGGAAAAAGGAAACTCCATCGCGGGCCCGTCTTCCTCGAAATAGCGATATCCAACCGGATACTCGAACACCTGGTGCCGTCCCGTGGTGACGGTGAGGTACTGGGCATCCCCGGTTTCGTAAAAGAACCACTCCCGTCCATTGTCTATCGCCCGATACGGCCAGGGAAAGTCCTCAACACCCAACCCCTCAACGAAGATAAGGGCGACCCTGCCGTTCCTGAGGCGCTTTTCCACCGCGGCTCTGACATCCGTACTGTCGGACACTTCCTCAAGGCAGGCCGACACGGGGATGCTGTATCCCGGCGCCGGAACTTTCCTGACTTTGCGGAAAGCGCCGCCAACGGTCTTGAACATGCACCCCTGCCGTGCCACCAGCAGATACTCGGGAATCCTCGCCGCATCCGCGGGGCAATCCCTGAACAGGCTGAGGAATTCCTCGCGGGTGACGATCCTTTCGATCTCGGGATGGGAAGCTACGGTGCGCAGATCCCTCGGCGAGGGATCATGGAGACCGGCGTAGCGCGCCGACCAGTGGGTGCAGAGGGCCAGTCCGTCAAGTCGCGTCAAATCCACCGAAGCAAGAAGCGGTATCATCCCCCCCGTGCCCACGATCAGCGGAGTGAATCCGGACTGAGCGACAAAACGCTCCACCTCCTCGTACACTGCCGTCACCGCGGCTGCCCGGTCAGCATCCGTCTGAATGGAATAACGACCCGAAAAATACTGCTGCGCATAGGTAAGGAAGACAAAAGAGGGATCGTAGCGCTCCATCAGATCCAGGGCCGTATCGGTCACCCAGCGGTTGCCGGCGCTATCCAGGTCGCCGGGATAGGGGTGCCGCTCCTGTACCGCCCGCACCATTTGGTCCAGCGGACTCGTGTCCGCCTTCGCCGTCCCGGTCCTCAGATCGAAAACCTTCTGCCATTCACGGGCGTCAATAATCGCTCTGCTCATCGCTGCACCTCCCCATGCTTCCATGCGCATTCCACATCTCCCGCCAGCCTGATCTGCCGGCCGCAGTCCTGACAGCCCTGTCCGGCGCAATGAAAAGACTTCAGCTTGTCACCGCCGCATCCGAGGCTGAAACGCTCGATAACCAGGGCGCCGCACCCGGGGCAGTGAGTATTGACCCATTCGGAGCCAACGAAGTTGTGGAAATATACATAGGGCAGGATCGAACGGACCGATTCAAGCGCGCCGGCGATTGTCTCGATGTCCGGATAACAGCTTTCCTTCATTTCGTCTTCGGGAAGCAGGCGGAAGACATGCCAGGGGATTTCCGGATCCACATCTGCCAGAAAACGGGCCATTTCTCCAAGCTCATTGTCGTTGATCGACTCGATGATCGGCGTGGTAACCTCAACATGCCTCGTGGCGGCCAGCCGGCGGATGTTCCGCAGGATCGGTTCAACGGAAGTGATGCCGATGAAATCGCGATTGAAGGCAGGGGATAACCCCTTCAGACCGATGTTGAAGAAGGAAAAAATCGATGCGAGCATTTCCGTCGACTCTTCAGTCGTATAGGCATTGGTGAGACAGCCCAGGGAAATACCTTCCGCGCGGGCCGCCTCGGCCAGCTCCAACAGGGAGGGAAAAGACATGGCCGGCTCGTTGACATTGAAAACGATGCTGCCACAACCCATCTGCCGGGCCTTCCGCACCACCTCGGATGGGGAAAGGCGCAGCATTCTCTCCGCCACCAGGGTCGGATCCTCCTTGGCGATAAAGGCATTGGAACAGTAACGACAGCTGAAATTGCAGCCCATGGTGCCGATCACCAGGGCCCTGCTGCCGGGCCGGACATGGTAGAAGGGTATGGATTCAATACGGGAAGGTATGCAGCTTGACCAGTGGTGCGGAAATCTCTCCCTGATCGCACCGTCCGCATCCTCGTACATGCGGCACACCCCGGGCTTTCCACCACTTAAATCGCAGCGCCGTTCACAGTAGTTGCATTGCATGAAGACCTCCGTTGATTCAGTATTCACCGGCCGAATTCCGTGGAACCACAACATGGGTTCCGGAAACAGTCCGCTCCAGCATGATCTCCGCCCCGAACACCTCCTGCAGATGAACATCATCCAGCAGTACTTCCGTCGGTCCCGCAGCCACCACTATCCCGTCCTTCAGCATGACCACATCATCGGAGTAGTGGAGGGCCAGATTCGGGTCGTGGAGGGTGATGAGGAGATC
>JAJZQA010000133.1 GCA_021810985.1 Deltaproteobacteria bacterium | reverse complement strand
TCTCCTATCGTAACGGGAAAGGCCGGATCATGCTCCACCAGTGCCCCCCGCAGCGAAATATCGAGCAATGTCACCTCGCACGGGCCGGAAGCGGTTTCGACAATACTCTTTTCCACACACTTGACTCGACTGAAACGTCTACTGTTTGTCATACGCTGGGATCTCCCGCCGGTTGAATGATGTTTGCAGAGCCGCTCGGAAAGCAACGGGAAGAATTGTAGCACAACAAAAATTGAAATTCACAGAAAATCAGCCGGAGAGAGGATACCTTTGTGAAAGACCGAACCGTACGGGTCGCCTGCGCCGTTATCGAAGATGCCGGCAAGGTCCTGGCAACACAGCGCAATACCACCATGAGCATGCCGCTCAAGTGGGAATTCCCGGGCGGCAAACTCCACCCCGAAGAAAGCCCTGAAGAGTGCCTGGCACGGGAGTTGGAGGAAGAACTGGGTATCCGCGCGACCATCAAACACGCCCTGCCGCCCGTTCATCACCGCTATGAAGAATTCACCATCGAACTGATCCCGTTCGTTTGCACACTCGCGGGGGGCACGCTGGTCCTCCATGAACATCGGGCAATGGCCTGGCTCTCCCCGCATGAGCTGCAGGAACTGGACTGGCCGGCCGCGGATCTCCCCGTGATCGCCTCGTATCTCGCCTTGCTCGACGGACAGAAATCTTGTGCAAAGTAATCAATGGTTCCGATATTCGAATCCTCTTGCTTGTAGAGAGATCAGAGTCATTAAGCCTCCTGAATAGCGTCAATCTTCCGCTAAGGAGCAAATGGGGCCAGGCCTGCATAACTGCAAAAATGCAATGTATCTATTTATAATTACTTCAACCCTTGGGGATTTCCTCCATAAATGTACATTTTAAGAAAACGGATGTCCCAACTCTCGTGTGGACTCGGTCGCGGCGAAAAACCTGCCGCGCCGGTTACTCTCATCGCCCTTCTACCCGCCGCTCGCCGGAGAAAGCCTACCATGCCCGCTGCCAAGCGTTCGACATCCAAACATCAGCCCAAAGGCCTTACGATCCTCCACGAGGACAGGGACATCATCGTGGTAGAAAAGCCGTGCGGCCTCCTGACCATTGGGACGGACCGGGACAAGTCGAGAACGGTCCACACCATTCTCAACGAGTACGTCCGCAAGGGCGATCCTCGCTCGCGAAACCGGGTCTACATCGTCCATCGCCTGGACCGGGAAACATCCGGCCTCCTGGTTCTTGCCAAGAGCGAAACTGCCAAGATGCATCTGCAGGAACACTGGCAGGATAACGACAAGCGCTACCTTGCGGTCGTACATGGCAGGCTTGCAGAGAAATCAGGGACCATCAGCAGCTACCTGGCCGAGAACAGCGCCTTTACGGTCTATTCAACCAACGCCCCGGTGCTTGGGAAGTTGTCCCATACGCAGTATGCCGTCCTGAAGGAAGCCAGGGGGTTCAGCCTGCTGGAAATCCGGCTGCTAACCGGTCGCAAGCACCAGATTCGGGTTCACCTCTCGGAAAAGGGACACCCCGTGGTGGGGGACAGGAAATACGGCAAGGCTAACGATGCTAATGGTACCCTGGCGCTGCACGCCCGGTCACTCTCATTCACTCACCCTGTCAGCGGCAAACGGTTGACCTTTGAAACCCGCATCCCCGACTATTTCATTCGCCTGGTCGGAAACATCGAAAGCCCGGTAGCCGCCTTGGGAGGAGTCAACGAGCCAACCGGATCAGACCTGAAAGAATGAATGTTGCTGACAAAAAGAGGCCTTTAACACTGGCACGAGCAACTCGACAATACGGATATAGGCATTATTTATATGGCCAGTTTGGGTGCCCTTTAGAAGACGAAAAAGAGAATAATACTGGAGATTAAAAGCTTTACCTTGCTTCTGCGTGCAGTTTGATACCGAGCGCCGCAACGATTTTGAGTATCGTATCGAAGCCGGGAACTCTCTCGCCTGAAAGCGCCTTGTAAAG
Organism: Deltaproteobacteria bacterium; assembly: GCA_021810985.1. Lineage (GTDB taxonomy): Bacteria > Desulfobacterota > Desulfuromonadia > Geobacterales > Geobacteraceae > RPRC01. The sequence continues at coordinate 5,166 of JAJZQA010000133.1, read as the reverse complement.
ACTTTCACGAGAAAGACCGGCATCACGTGCAACCTGCGACATACCTTTGGCACGCGCAATATCGCCGAGGGCCTTGGCAATAAAAGCTGCATCGCCATTAGCCTCGTCCATGGCCGCTTCAAGATAGGCCGCCATTTCTTCCGGAGTGCAGAGATGTTCGGCAACATCATATCGACTGGTAGCTGTTTTGGGCATTTTCAACTCCTATAAGTTCCGTGCAAGTCGAATTGCTGACGTAATGTCCTTAGACTGGCTGTTCTTGTCACCACCAGCCAGCAGGATAATCAACTCGCTGCCGCGTTGGATGAAATAAACACGATAACCAGGACCATAATTGATTCTCATTTCCGAGACACCTTCACCCACAGGTTTGACATCACCTGCATTTCCTGAAGCAAGACGTTCAATCCTGACAAGGACGCGGGCCTTGGCCCGGATATCACGCAAGTTATTGAGCCAGTTGGCAAAAAGTTCGGTTTTGCGGATTTCAACCATGTACACATTGTAGCCTTGTGGCTACAGTCTGTCAAACATTTAGTCGCGAATAGTACAAAGCCCTACCATCGGCAAGATCCGCCCAAGGCGAGTCAGCCTCAGCCCTGTTCAACCCTGGCAGGGAAGGGAGTCCTCAAGCTTGACCTCGTCAGGCAGCCGGACCGGATCGGCGACTGTACGAGACAATTTGAACCTGCCCTGCCGTTCATCATACCGCCACCCGATCTCAAATAACGGGCTGATTGAAACGGAGGCTAACGCCTGATTGCAGAAAGCCTCAACGGATTTATGGGAGGAGACATGAACGGAAAAACAGACCTGGAAAAAGACCTCCATGACGAAATCATCCGCTTTACCGCGGAAAGCACCGCCAACCGGTTCCCGGACTCGGACTGCCGTTACTTCGACGAACCGCTGGTGGGATTCGCCGCTGCCTCGGACCCTCTGTTCGACCGCTACCGGGAAATCATCGGCCCACATCACCAGACTCCCCGGGAACTGCTGGAAAGAGCCTTCCCCGGAAAAAGGTCCGGTTCCGGCACGGTGGTCTGCTGGATACTCCCCATTTCCGAGGCAACCCGGAAGAGCAACCGGAAAGAAAGCCTCTGGCCTTCCCGGGAATGGGCCCTCACCCGCACATTCGGCGAGGCCTTCAACAATGACCTGCGGCGGCATCTGACAGACTTCCTCCTGGCCAAGGGCCACCGGGCGGTCGCCCCGCTTCTGGCCGAAGGCTGGCAAACCGTGGAAACCGCGGAAGGTCTTTCTTCCACCTGGTCGGAGCGTCACGCCGCCTTTGCCGCCGGACTCGGCACCTTCAGCCTCAACCGGGGATTCATCAGCGAACGGGGCATCGCCCATCGCTGTGGCAGCGTCATCACCGACCTGATCATTCCTCCCAGTCCGCGCCGCTATCAACACTACGCCGAAAATTGCATGCTCTGCCGGAACGGCAGCTGTGGCGCTTGCATCAGCCGTTGTCCGGTCGGCGCCATCACCCGCTTTGGTCATGACAAGGAACGCTGCCGGATCTACGGTTACGAAACCGTGGTGCGGGAGGTGGGTGAACGGTATGGGGTCACCAGTCCCGGTTGCGGACTCTGCCAGACAGGGGTTCCCTGCGAGACCGGAATTCCGCTCTAGGCTTTGATCATGCATTCAGTTCTTGACGCCCTCCCCTCCCTTCGGCTACTCTGTGCAGATGATTGAAAATGCTGACAAAATACGTAAACCGGAGCTTCTTGCCCCGGCCGGGTCGCTGGAGGCATTCTTTGCCGCCATGGAAAAGGGCGCTGATGCCGTCTACGCGGGTCTGACGGAGTTTTCCGCCCGGGCCAAGGCCAAAAACTTCTCCCTGCCGCAGATGGAAAAGATCGTTGCCTATGCTCACTCGCAGCAGCGCAAGGTCTATGTCACCCTGAACACCCTGGTCAAGGAGCAGGAACTGCCCAAGCTGGTCGAGGTGCTGTCCGCCCTTTCCGGGATCGAACCGGACGGGGTGATTCTCCAGGATATGGCGGTCTACCGCCTGATCCGCGAGCACTTCCCCGACCTGCCGCTGCATGCCTCGACCCAGATGACGATCCACAATTCCCTCGGCGTCCAGGAACTGGAAAACCTCGGTTTTTCCCGCGTGGTACTCGCCCGGGAGCTGCACATCGATGAAATCCGCACCATTGCCCGGAAAACCGCCGTGGAACTGGAGTGCTTCATCCACGGCGCACTCTGTTTCTCTTTCTCCGGACAATGCTACTTTTCCTCGTTCCTCGGCGGCAGCAGCGGCAATCGCGGCCGCTGCGCCCAGCCCTGCCGCAGGCTCTACCGCTATCGGGGCAAGGAAGGCTACTATTTTTCCCCCAATGATTTCTCCAGTATCGACATGCTGCCGGAGCTGGTGGAAGCCAGGGTCTCCTCCTTCAAGATCGAGGGCCGGATGAAATCAGCGGAATACGTGGCGAGCGTGGTGGGCGCCTACCGGATGGTGCTCGACGCGCCGGCCGCCAAACGGGCCGATGCCGTGGCCGAAGCCAAAGAACTGCTGAAGCTCTCCTTTGGCCGGGTACCGACCCGCGGCTTTCTCGCCTCCCATCAGCCCACGGATATCGCCATTCCCTGTTTGCGTGGCGCAACGGGCCGCTACCTCGGCGAGATCAAGTCCATCCAGAAGAATCGCATCACCTTCGAAACCAAGGACCGGCTCCACCTGGGCGACCGGGTGCGGGTCCAGCCGAAGAGCGACAAAGCGGGCAAGGCCTTCACCCTCAAGGACATCTACCTGGGTGGAAAACCGGTGAAAGTGGCGCGGGAGAAATCCCTGGTCACCGTCACCGCGCCCTTTGCCTTTGCCGTCGGTGATGCGGTCTTCAAGGTTTCCTCGGAAACAGCCTTCACCATGAGCGAGAACGCCTGCCTGCGGAAACTTTCCACGGTAAAAGGACAGAAGACCCGCTGCAATCTGACCCTGGCACTAAGCGGAGAAAACCTGCGGATCACGGCGCGGGCCGCGGGGCTGGAGTGGGTCGCGGAATACCCGCTCGGCGTCTTGGAGCCGTCCCGTTCTTCGGATATGGAAAGTGTGCTGCGGGCCCAGTTCGAAAAATGCGGCGATACGCCCTTTACCCTGGGAACCCTGAGCGCCCCCGCCTTCCCGGCGGTGCTGATCCCGTTGCCGAAGCTGAAAGAGATCCGCCGTTCCCTCTACCAGACCCTGGAGGAAAAGGTTCTCGGCGGAAAAAAAGAGCGGCTGCGCCGCGCGAAAGAAACGGCACTGACAAGCCTGCTCGGACCCGGCCATGCCCCTTCCGAGCGCCGGGACGAACTGGCCGTCCGGGTTGAATCCATCCGGGATTTCCATCTCGTCCACCAGGAAGGCGTAGATACCCTGATCCTGCCCGTCTCAAAGGCCAACCTCCATCAGCTCCAGGCTTTTGCCGGAAAGCTGCGTGGTCGCCAAGAGAAGATTATCTGGCATCTGCCTTTTATTATCTTCGAAGCGGACCTGCCCTTCTACCGCGAAGCGATCAAACTCCTGACCGAGCATGGCTTCAAGCGCTTCGAGGCGGCAAATCTCTCCCATTTCGCCCTGCTGCACGGCCTTGACGTGGAAATCTGCTGCGACTACCGGCTTTACTCCCTCAACAGCCAGGCGCTTCGCCACTGGCAGGAGCGTGGCGCAACCGCCGCAACCCTTTACCTGGAAGACGACTTCCCCAACCTGGAAAGCCTGCTCCGGGCCAACCTGGACATCGAACGGCGGGTGCTGCTCTTCGCCCCGGTTCCGGTGATTACCTCAAAGATCGTCATCAAGGGGGTGCGCAGCGATTCCCCGCTGGTCTCCGACCGGGGTGACGCCTATACTGTTTCCAGCCGCGACGGATTGACCACCGTAACCGCGGACCGCAGATTCTCCATCAGCGGCTATCGCCGCAGGCTGCGCGAGAGCGGCTGCGGCTCCTTTATCGCCGACCTTTCCGGGGAAACCGGTGAAGCGCGGAAACGGGTGCTTGAGTCCTGTATCAGGGGAACGTCCATCGAGGGAACCTCGGAGTTCAATTTTACTACGGAGCTGCCATGAGCGATTACCTGGTCCGCATCATCACGAAAACGGGAAATATCCGCGCCCTGGCCTGCGTCACCACGGACCTGGTCAAGGAGGCCTGCCAGCGGCACGGCACCTGGCCCACCGCGGCGGCGGCACTCGGTCGGGCGCTCACCGCGGGCGCTCTCATGGGGGCGCTGCTCAAAACGGACCAGCGAATCGCCCTGAAATTTGAAGGAAACGGCCCCTTGAAGAAGATTCTCGTCGAAGCGGACAGCAATGGAGCGGTGCGCGGTTGCGTCGGGGTGCCGGAGGTACATCTCCTCACACCCGATGGCAAGCTGGATGTGGGTAGGGGCTTGGGAAAGGCCGGTTTTCTCTCCGTGACCAAGGATCTGGGAATGAAGGATACCTATCGGGGGATGGTGCAGTTGCTGAGCGGAGAGATCGCGGAGGACCTGGCCCTCTACCTGACGGAATCGGAACAGACCCCGTCCGCGGTCGGTCTGGGGGTTTTCGTGGAACCGGACCAGCTGGTATCCGCTGCCGGAGGATTTCTGATCCAGTCGCTGCCGCCGGGCGATGAGGAAACGGTGGATCTGCTGATGGAAAAAATCAACGCACTGCCGCCCATTACCCAACTGCTGCGTGACGGCAAAACCCCGGAAGAAATCCTGGCAATCCTCTTCGACGGCATTCCCTACCAAATCCTGGAAAAGAGGGCTTTGGCTTTCCAATGCACCTGCAGCAAGGTGAAAATCGAGCAGGCCCTGGTCTCCCTGGGCAAAGAAGAGCTTGCCGAGATGGTGTCGCAGAAAGACGAAACTGAGGTAACCTGCGAATACTGCCGCCAGGTCTGGAAACTGACCCGGGAGGATCTCGAACGGCTGCTGGCCGAACTCGGCTGAATGCCGGGCGGAATGGCACGAGATAATCAGAGGGGAAGATCATGGCGGGGGCAACCACATGGGGTTGCCCCTACGCCAAAGATTTAACTCTGCGCTATTACTTGGTAATGCGGTCTGTCATGCTCGCTTTTCGGCGACGGTGAATCCAGATGTACACGGCGAGAATTACGGCACTGGAAAGGACGACAAGGATCACCGCCTGGTGGGAATAGCGCATGATCAGTT
>JAJZQA010000132.1 GCA_021810985.1 Deltaproteobacteria bacterium | reverse complement strand
AACAGATGCGGAACCAGCTGCTTCTTCCGGGACATGACCCCTTTCAGTTCATAAAGATGAGGCTCCAATTGGGGATAATCCATGACGTGGGCGATCTGGTTCATCCCTTCCACCAGAAAAAGGGTCGTCTCTGAATAGATGTCAGTCACCATGAGGCCGGCAAGAGGGAGGCGTTCCTCGGTCCGGATCCGTTTCAGCGCGGTGCGCAGATCCTCTTTCAACCCATGGAATTCATCGAAGCCGACCACCTCGACCTGCCCGACGCCGATGAGAGTTGTCCCAACGGTAAAGTGTTTAAAGTCGGAGCGGATCGCTTCCTCTGGAGAGGGATGCGGAGTGAAGCCGCTACAGGCGGTAAAGATCTCCCGGCCGAATTCAGCATAATTCAAACCGGCAATTTCCTCCAGCCAGCCAACCATCTCCCGGTCCCGGTCAGTGGTTGTAGCCGAGCGGAGGATGACGGTGTCGGACAATATGCCCGCCAAAAGCAGGGCCGCCATGTTCGGCTCTGGGATCACGCCCCTCTCCCGATACAGGGCTGTAACAACCGTGCAGGTACTCCCGACCGGAGCAGTCATGAAGGCAATCGGAAGGTTCGTTCCCGGATTCCCGAGTTTGTGATGATCGATTACCTCCAGGATCTCCACCGACTCCGCACCCGGCACCGCCTGTCCCAGCTCATTATGGTCCACAAGGATCAAGGCAAAGGGCACCGGCTCAAGCAACGAGGATTTTGTGGCAATTCCGGCAAGGGTACCGTCCTCTTCCACGGCTATCACCGCTGACTCACCGCCTTGTATGAGGCGTAAACGCAGATGTTCGAATGGTTCACCGATTCCGATCCGGGAAAACTTTTTCTCCACGAACGTCGAAAGAGGAGTAGCAAGCTTGGCCAGGCCTGCCGCGGTCGCCGTATCATAGTTGGTGGAAAGTATCGAGACACCATTTTTGCGAGCCTGGGCGAGAAGACCTTCCTCAATTCCAAGGCCACCGGTAATCACCAGCAACCGGACCCGTCGCTCGATCGCCGCCTCCTGGATGGTCCGGCGGTTACCGGTCATGATCAGCAAAGAAGAAGGATCATAACCATCAATGTGACTGGAAAAGGATTCCTCCAGCATGGCGCCGATGAAAAGATGCAACTGCTCCAGCGTGGCATCGGCCTCACCGGCGAGGAAGGTTCCTTGTAAACAGGCAGCAATGCCGCCAAGAGAAGCCTCAAAGGTGCGAGAAGGATTTGAACCGGCCACCAGGTATTTTTCCGAGAGTTTCAGCAGGGAAACAATGCCGACGGGAAAATCATATTCGTCAATGACCGGTAAAACCCTCACGGAATGGCGATGAAAAAGTTCCAGTGCTTCCTTGAGGGTCATATCAGGCCGCGCGGTAACCGGAGTCCGGCTCAACACGTGATTCACTTTGGGATGAACATCGGCGAGATATTTGGGCGGCTTGATGCCGAGCCGCTCCAGAACGAAGCGTGTCTGGGGATTTGGCGAACCGGCCATGGCAGGCACAACATTATCGGCGCCCAGCCTTTTTTTCAAATCCGCATAGGCAATGGCCGAGGCAATAGAATCGGTATCGGGATTCCGGTGCCCGATAACATATGTTTTTTTCATAAATATCCCTCCTGTCAGTCCAGATCCCTGCTGTTGGAGCCTGTCGGGCTTAGGAAATCGAAGCGAAAATTCGGCTGGGCGAGGACAGATTTTGTCGATTTTGCAGGGTAATAGTTGTTCTATTGCCCAAAAAAGCGGCGAAACATGGACCGTCAAGACGGATTTGCAGTAGATTTTCCCTAAGTCCGACAGGCTCCTAGTGCGGAAGTATACCGCTTTCCGGCTGAGATGCCAGACTAGACAGGAGCGATAAAACATATCAGGACAAAGAACCTGGACGCAGCGACTACTTTCCGTTTACATAGGAAATGACCGTATCAGGGTCATAGCCATATACGACTTTCGAGCCGACTCGGACCAGTGGTACGCCCCGGCCACGAAGATCCCGATAAACTTTTGCGGCATGGTCATCTTTTTCAACGTCATAGGTTCGATAGGCAATTCCTTTCTTATCAAGGGCTTGCTCCATCATCTTGCAGTATCCGCACCAGGACGTGACGAATATTTCTACGGTCGGACAGCTGCGAGAATTCAGCTTTTTCGCCGCTGACGCATCGGCGAGGACAGTTTTGGATGAAGCCTTGCCCAGACCGGTTGAGACCATCCCCGCTTCGGCTGAGACCGACCCGCCAACAACGAGCAACAAAGCTGCACTGAGAACAATTATTTTCATCTGTGACCCCCTATTCGCTTTTCTATATATCACAATTTGGCACTATCCACCACAAATTGATTCAATCTTACGCGCCTGCCGTACCCCATAGCGCCTTGCGCAACCCGGAACGCCGTTCGATACGCCGGGTCACCGCAGCGGCAAGGAGCTCTTCTCCACACCAGATCTCCACCGTTTCCCTGGCGCGGGTAATTCCCGTATAGAGGATCTCGCGGGTAAGGATCAGGCTGTCGGTTGGGGGAAGCACCAGCAGAACCCTGTCAAACTCCGAGCCCTGACTCTTGTGGACGGTCATGGCAAATACCGTTTCGTGAGGGGGCAGCCGAAGCGGGGAAATTTTGCGAACCCCGCCTTCTTCCGCCGAAAAAAAAACGGCAAGCGCCCCCGGCTGCTCCGGGTCAGGGAGGGCAATTCCCACATCACCATTAAAAAGCCTCAGAGCATAGTCATTCACGGTGATCATGACCGGTCTGCCACAATACCAGACAGTCGCCGGAGAAATCAATCGCTGAGCCGCCAGCAGCTCCTCAACGGCCCTGTTCAGTGACGAGACGCCATAATTTCCGCCGCGCACGGCGCACAGCACCCGGAAACGGTCAAATGCAGCAAGAGCATCAGCGGCGGAATCCTTGTACAGCAGATACTCGCGGTATCCGGCCAGCACGGCGTTTTCAAGGGTGATGGGGAGATAACCGGGTGTGGGCAGGTCACGCAGACGGACGGTCTCCTGCGTCTTGTTCCGCAGTGTTTCAAGCACGGCGAGCCGATTGCCCTCGTTGATCGCCCGGCTGAGCATGCCGATGGCGCTCCCGGAAGCGAAGCGATAGTTTTTTTGCAGGACCACCAGAGAATCAGCTAGGGGCGGCTGGACAGTTTTCATTACGGTTTCTTCGAGGGAAGAGCCGGTAACGTCAGCCAGATATGTACGGAACTCCGGAGAATACCGCGGGGAACTTCCCGTTGCGCAAAGATCCCCAAGCACCGCGCCCGGCTCGACGGACGCCAGTTGCTCACGGTCACCCAGGAGCAGCAATCTGCTGGTGCTGGACAAAGCCTGCACCAGCTTTGCCATGAGTGGCAGAGCGACCATTGAAGCTTCATCGACCACCACAATGTCATAGGGCAGCGGATTATTCTCGTCGTGCCGGAAGCGGCTGGACCCCGGGACACCCCCCAGGAGGCGATGCAGGGTGGTAACCTCAGCGGGAATCAGCGGACAAACTGCCGTTGCTTCCTGTAGACGTCCCTTTGCGCCACTGATTGACTCCCGCAAGCGCGCGGCAGCTTTTCCCGTTGGTGCTGCCAGGGCAATCCGGAGACGCTCTCCCCCACCCTGCTCCAGCAGAAGGGCAAGGATCTTCACCACGGTGGTGGTCTTGCCGGTGCCCGGGCCGCCGGAAATGACACATAAACGGCTCCAGAGCGCCGCAGCGGCGGCGATTTTCTGCCAGTCCGGTTCGGCCCCACTTGACTCGGGGAACAGGCGGGAAATGCTGTCCTTCACACCTGCGATGTTCAGTTCGACGGTTCGTCCGCTCGCCAGAGCAAGCAACCCCTCGGCCAGATTCCGCTCGTACAGCCAGTAACGGTAGAGGTACAGGCGGTTTTCACTGTCAAGGATCAGGGGAGTAAACTCACCCGGACTGCCAACCACGCCGGTTTCTCGAAGACTGCTGACACAGGTTGACAGATCATCGGCCGGAACCGCATCTTCCAGATGCAGGCAAATATGCCCTTCCCCGGTCCCCCGGCTCAATTCCTGTGCCAGCGTCCTCAACCGTTCGGCTTCCCGGCCGGCAAGGCGGCAAAGGAAATCCGCGAAAGCAAGATCAATATCACGATATACGCCGTTCACTTGCTGCATTATCAGCGTTCCTCAAAGTCTATCAGACATTCCGTCAGATCACGTACGAGACCTTCCGGAGGCAGTTCAAAGCAGATACCGTTACCGGGCAGGGCCGGATCGACACCACGCAGAAACAGGTACAGAACCCCTCCAAAATTGCTGGCATAACGGTACGCCGGGTCACGCCGCTCCAGATAGCGGTTCAGAGCAACCAGGTACAGGAGATATTGAAAGTGATAGAGCTTGTGCTCCATCTCGATCGCCAGCCGGTCCCGGGCGTAGTCCTCCAACCGGTTACCGAGATGATTCGACTTCCAGTCAGCAAGATAGTACTTTCCCCCCTGGCGAAATACCAGATCCATGAAGCCGCGCACCATTCCCTGTACCCGGCTGAAGGAAAGCCGTTCGGCAACCCCGCTGAGGTCGGTGCCAGTCTTCGTTCCGCTCCAGTGTGTCAGAATCTTTGCCACCTGTCTGGATTCGACGAAAGAAAGCGGGAGGAAAAATTCCATCTCGGTAATCCGGTCTGCACGGTGCAGGTCACCAAGGAACAAGCTATCGCCGGCAACAGGAATCGCGGTGCCAAGCACTTTCCTTACCATAGCACAGACCGGCGCCAGCCAGGAAGATTCGAAGCCGTAACGTCCGAGGAGATTCGTTACCAGGACCTCCAAAGAAGCGTCCTGCACGGTGAAGAAATCCAGTTGTTCAAAAATCGAGTGAAAGAAAAGTCCTGCCGTAGCTCCCCGGGGAAAGGCAAACAAGGACCCGGCCGGAGCGATACTCGTTGATATTTCAGTATCCCACCCGGGCGTGCCGCGGCTAGTTCCCTGATCGCGATCGGGCAGCTCGGCGGATTCCCGATGTCCGGCAGCGAGAGCCGTGAAACTTGTCACCCGCCAATCGCTTTCAATGGTTCCGGAGAACGGGACAAATTCGGGAAAAGATTGCCCGGCTCCGCTTGACGGAACGACTCCTTCGATAGGAGCCGCCGGCAACGGGTCAACGGTCACCGTCAGGCTCTGCCGTTCCCCCTCCGCCAGTCCGGTCAACCGGGCCACCAGGGCCTGATCGGAAATATCCTTCATGACACCCGACAAGCGGGCCACGACATCTTGCACCTCTTCATCGGGGTAATGAAGGAGGTAGGCCGGGGCCGAAGTCTCGGTGTGCCGGAAGCGCCCCCACACCAGGTAACAGCGGTACTTGGCCCTGGTCAACGCGACATAGAGCAGCCGCAGATTTTCCGACAAGGCCTCATTTCCCGCCTTGATTCGGTGCGGCTCAAAGTCCTCGGAACCGAAATCCACCACCTGACGAAAGTCGTCATGACAGACAACCGTATCACCCGGCTCGAAAACGCCGCCCCAGGAAAAGGGGCAGAAAACAATCGGATACTCCAGCCCTTTACTCACATGGATGGTGACAATGCGCACCGCCTTGGCATCTGACTCCAGCCGGATCTGGAACTCCTCATTCTCGGGAGGGACGTTTACTCTCTCCCCAAACCAGGCACAGAGCGCCTCCATCCCCAGCATTCCTGCTGTTGCGGTCTGGTGCAGCACCTCCCCGCAGTGGAGAATATTGGTAAGACGCCGTTCGCCATCAGACAAGGGCAGAATTCGCTCCCGTACAACTTCTCGCGACAGCATGGTGCGAAAAAACACCATAAAACCACGATCGCGCCACAGGTCATGATAGTCCTTGAAAGCCGCAAGACGGGCTTCCCAGGCCTGGTCATCTTCAAAATAAGCCGCAATCTCATTGCCACTCTGACCGAACAGGGAGGTTGCCAGGGCCGCCCGCACCAGAACTTCGCGGGACGGTTCCGCAGCCGCCGTCAGGACTCGATGCATCTCCCGAGCCTCACGGGTGGTAAAAAGGCTGGCGCTGCTCTGGACCACGGAGGGAACGGAACGGACACGGAGGGCCTCTTGAACCAGGGCTGCCTGGTCATGACTCCGGACAATTACGGCAATGTCCTCGGGAAGGACAACCCGCCCATCAAGCAGCGCCCGCCCGGCCTGACCATCGGCCAGAAGCCCGAAGATCTCTCCGGCCAGCATCTGAACGATCCTTTTTTTGGCCTCACCGATGCCGATAACCTTGCGATCCTCTTCACCCCGGCCAAGGAACCAGACCTGGAGCGGCGCCGGATCACGCCCAGCGAGAACAAGCGGACGCTTGTCCCGTGCCGCACTCACCGGAGGGTAAGAGATTGCCGGAAAAAGAAATGGCCGCCGCTCCTGTTGCCGGAAAAGTATGTTCAACGCGTCGACCATCTCCGGAGCGGAGCGCCAGTTGCGGTCCATGGTAAAGCGCTTCTTCTCCGGCACATCCTCCCGGGCCTCAAGGTAGGCAAAGATGTCCGCGCCGCGGAAACTGTAAATGGCCTGTTTCGGATCGCCGATCAGGAACAGCGGGGCTGCCCCTTCAGCGAATATCTGCCGAAAGATCCGGTACTGGACCGGATCGGTGTCCTGGAACTCGTCAACAAGCGCCGCCCGGTAGCGCTCCCGAAGGCGTGCCGCGAGCTCGCGCCCCGAGCCGCCCGAGAGAGCTCGATAGAGATCCGTCAGGAGATCATCATAAAAACGGATATTCCGCTCCGCCTTGCGCAGGGCAAGCCGCTCACGGGCGAACAGAAACAGACTGCCCTTCAGGGCGACAAAGTGCCTCTCAACCAGCTCCAGAAGCTCACCGCAGTGATCGAAAAACTCGTGGAACGGCGGCTCCTCGCGTTTCAGCGCCTGGTTGCGGAGATAACCCGTTGAAAACTTTTCGATTCCCACAAATATCTCGAACGGGTTTCCGGCAGCCAGATACTCATCCATAGCAGCCAACAGCCCGGGTATCAGATCAGCACGGTACGTATCCTTTGCCCTGCTCAAGCCCTTGTGACTGGCAAGGATCTCTGCCAGCTCCGATCTTTTTTCCTGCCATGCGGCCTGCAAATGTTCGAACGAGCGGCGACAATCACGGGATAACCGCGCCAACTGGTCCTGATCGAAGAGCGGCATGATCTCAAGGTCCGGATTACCGAGCTTGCCACGCAGAAAACCGGCCATCTCGCCCAGAAACCACTTCTTGCG
>JAJZQA010000131.1 GCA_021810985.1 Deltaproteobacteria bacterium | reverse complement strand
CCATCCCTTTGTTGCCGCTTTGGGTGAGCAGCCGCTTCGACCTGCTGTTGTTGAGTGCCTTCCTTACCTCCTGCACCTTTCTCGTGAACAGGAAGCGGATCATCGCCTGCTGTCTGGTTGCCACGGTTTTCTTCCTGCTCAGGGTAGTGCCCGCCGAATCGGAAACCGGACGGTTGCGCCTGGATTTTTACAGCGTTGGCCAGGGGGAGGCCAGCTTGGTCACCTTTCCTGATGGTAAAAGAATGTTGATAGACGGCGGCGGTAGCGCTCGGGAGGGGGGACTGGACCCGGGGGAGAGACTCCTGGCGCCTGCTTTCTGGCATGGAGGGATCAAGCGGCTGGATTACCTGGTGCTGACCCATCCCCATCCCGACCATCTGAACGGGCTGCTCTTTCTCGTCAGGAACTTTCCGGTGGGTGAGTTCTGGGAAAGCGGCCTGCATGATGGAAACAGCGAGTACCTGGCCCTGAAAAAGCTGCTGCGGGAAAGGGGGGTGCCGGTCCGGCGGATCGATGCTTCGTCCAAGCCGATATCCCTTGGCGGCGTGATGATTGAGCCATTATCACCCCGGCGGCTTCCCGCGGTTGCAGGAACTGCGGGCAGTGGTAATCTGAACGAAGCATCGTTGGTGTTCCGGTTGCGCTACGGGGAATTTTCGATTCTTTTTTCCGGTGATATCGGACAGGACACCGAACAGCGCTTGGCGGAGAATTCAGCGGGTCTGTGCTGCACGGTTCTCAAGGTTCCCCACCATGGCAGCCGGACCTCTTCCTCGGAGATTTTTCTCGCGGCCACGTCACCGGAGTGCGGCCTGATCAGCGCCGGTTTCGGTAACAGCTTCCGGCTGCCGGCCGCGGCAACGCTGGCGCGTTTGCGCCGGCGGGGTATCACGATCTACCGGACTGATTTGGACGGTACGGTAACCGTTACCGTTGCAGACGGCAACTGGTCTGTCACTACTTTCCGCCGCGACAGGCATTTTCGTTGACAACCTTCCGATTTCTTTGATAGTTTGAGGGCCGATGGAATACCTTCTTCAGCGGTCGTGAAGTGAATAAAGGTGTTCGGGGAATCCTGAATGGAAAAAATTCTTGTCGTTGAAGATGATCGGTTTTTTCGGGAGATGTACTCTCACCTCCTGAGTGGCGAAGGATATGAGGTTCATACCGCGGCTTCGGTGAACGACGCGATGGTCCTGTTACGGGAGGCGGAGTATCACCTGATCATTTCCGATCTGGTCATGCCCGGAGAGACCGGCATTGATCTTCTCTTTCAGGTGAAGAGGCTTAACCCTGACATCGACGTGATCATGGTGACCGGCAACACCAACGTGGAGACGGCTATCCACGCCTTGAAGAACGGGGCAAGGGATTATCTCCTGAAACCGGTTAATCCCGACGAGTTCCGGCATACCGTGGCCCTGTGCATGGAGCAGCGTCGTCTCCTGAATGAAAATTCCGAGCTGAAGGGCCTTGTACATTTGTTTCAAGTTGGCCAGACGATTGCAAACTGCCTGGAAATCGAACGTCTGGGCACCTTGGTGGTGGATTCCTTTGCCAATGAACTGGGCACGGACCGGGCGTTGGGTATCTTTCCCGACGAAGACGGCCGCTTGTCCCTGAGCGAGTTGCGCGGTCTCGACTATGAAGACGCGGAACTGATCGCCGAAACACTTCTCTCCCGCTATGCGGATAGTAGCGATACTTTTTGGCTCCGGGAAAAAGTGACGGATCTGCTTCCGCCGTCCGCCGATTCGGCCGGTTGGCTTTCGGAGGGAACGGAAGAGGTTCTCATCCTCTTTGTCCGTTCGAAAACGGATCTCCAGGGAATTGTGGCTCTGTTCGCCCCGGAAAGCGGCTCCCTGCCGCTGGAGATCAATCAGAGAAGTCTCCATTTTCTGCAGAACCAGACTTCGCTCGCTTTCGAGAATGCCGGCCGCTTTGCTTCGGCGCGCAATCTGCTCTACATCGACGAACTCACCGGGCTGTTCAACTATCGCTATCTCGACCTGGCCCTTGACCGGGAACTGAAAAGGGCCGAACGTTATGGCTCCAGCGTCGCGCTGCTTTTCATCGACCTGGATCTGTTCAAGGGCGTGAACGATACCCATGGGCACCTGATCGGCAGCCGGGTTTTGGGTGAGGTCGGGGCGTTGTTGCGGAAATCGGTGCGCGATGTGGACCTGGTGATCCGCTACGGTGGCGACGAATATACCATCATCCTGGTGGAGACGGATGGGGAGAGTGCCGCTCACGTTGCCGAGCGTATCCGGCTGACCATTGAAAGTCACCGTTACATTGCCGATGAAGGGTATGATATCCACCTGTCCGCGTGTATCGGTTATGCCTGCTTTCCCGAGGACACCAAATCGAAGCTCGAACTGCTCGAAGTGGCGGACAAGGCCATGTATCGCGGAAAATTCAGCGGCCGGAACCGGGTGTTCCGGGCGCTTCTTGAAGAATGATATCTGTAGAAGGGAAGGGTATTGTGGCGTTAACCGGAATTAAAGGATTCAATGACATACTTCCCGGCGAGGTCCGGAAATGGCAGCATGTGGAAGCGACCGCCCGGCGTGTTTTCGAGACGTACGGTTTTGCCGAGATTCGCGTTCCGGTACTGGAAAAAACCGAGCTTTTTGCCCGCTCCATCGGTGATGCGACCGACATCGTGGAAAAGGAGATGTACTCTTTCGTCGATAAGGGGGAAAATGCGATTACCCTGCGGCCGGAAGGGACGGCCGGTGTCATCAGAGCGTTCATCGAACACAAGCTCCATGTGGCCGACTCGGTTGCCAAGCTCTACTACATGGGGCCGATGTTCCGCTATGAGCGGCCCCAGAAGGGGCGCTATCGGCAGTTTCACCAGATCGGGGTGGAGGTAGCCGGCGTATCCGACCCGAAGGTCGATGCCCAGGTCCTGACCATGCTCTGCCATTTCTTTGCCGAGCTCGGCCTGACCGAACCGCGGCTGCAGATAAATTCGCTCGGCTGCCACGATTGCCGCCCGGAGTATCGCCAAAAACTGCGCGACTTCCTCCGCGAGCGTCTCGATGCGCTCTGTGATGACTGCAAGCGCCGCTATGAAACCAACCCGCTGCGGGCCCTGGATTGCAAGTCGGCAGGCTGCAAGGAGGCCACCGTCGGAGCCCCATCGGTGCTGGACAACCTCTGTGCCGGTTGTGATGAGCACTTCGCCCGGACCAAGGGGTATCTGGACGCGGCAGGCACCTCCTACGAAATTAATCCGCGCATGGTTCGCGGGCTTGACTATTACACCCGCACCACCTTTGAGCTGGTTACCCAGCAGCTCGGCTCCCAGAGCGCCGTGGCGGCCGGCGGCCGCTATGACCGGCTGATCGAAGAGCTGGGCGGTCCCGCCTATCCGGGCATCGGCTTTGCCCTGGGTGTCGAACGGGTCGTATTGCTGCTCGATGACGAAGGCTACGGCAGGCGTCCCGACCTCTTTATCGCCTTCCATGGCGAGTCCGCGGGCGATGAGACCTTCCGCCTCATGAGCAGGCTGCAGCGGCTCGGTGTTTCCGTGGAGATCGACTACGAGGGAAAAAGCCTGAAGAGCCAGATGCGGCGCGCGGACAAGTTCAAGGCGCGCTATACCCTGATCATCGGCGAGGACGAATTGTCGAAGGGCGCGGCCGCGCTCAAGGAAATGGACACCGGAACCCAGTCCGAAGTGGCACTCGATCCGGAACGAATTGCCGGGATCGTCCGTGGTGGAGCTGAAGGGGATTGTCCGAGCTCAGCCTGCTGATTCGAATTCCTCCCGTAGCAATGGGACTCTCAAGGCCGCTGCATCGTGGATACCCCTGATGCCGTGGCCTTTTTTCATTGCGGAAAAATGTTCTTCAAGGAGTTGTGCGGTATGGAATATCTGCTGCTGGTTGCCGGTTTCATCCTTGGCGGGGTTGTGGTCTGGCTCCTGCTCAAATCCCGGTCAGAACTCGCCTACGATCGCGGCCGGGCCGAACTCCAGACCGAAGTGGCAGCCCTGACGGAGCGGCTGCAGGGGAGGGAGGAGCAGCTGGCCGGTCTCCGCTCCGCACTGGCGACGGCAAGCGACGAAATTGCCGCCTTGCGGGTCAGCCTGAAAACGGAGTCGGAGAAACGCTCGGCCGCGGAAGAGAAAAATACCCGCATCAGGGAGCTGGAAACGGCACTGCAGGCGCGCGAAGAAAAAATCAGCGAAATGTATGGCGAGAATGCTTCGCTGAAGGCCAAGGTTTCGGAGCTGGCGACCCTGGTACAGGAGGAACGCAAGGCCAGCGAGGAAAAGCTCGCGGTGCTCGATTCCGCTCAGGCAAAGCTCACCGATGCCTTCAAGGCGCTCTCCGCCGAGGCGCTCCAGAGCAATAACCAGTCATTTCTGGAACTGGCCCGGACCCAGCTGGAAAAATTTCAGGAAGGGGCCAAGGGCGATCTGGAACATCGCCGGCTGGCCATCGATGAGCTGGTCAAGCCGCTCCGCGAGTCACTGGAAAAGGTTGACGGCAAGATCCAGGATCTGGAAAAGATCCGAACCACGGCCTACGTCAGTCTGACCGAGCAGATCAAGTCGCTGGCTTCCACCCAGTCACAGTTGCAGGGTGAGACCGCCAATCTGGTCAAGGCTCTCCGCTCGCCCACGGTGCGCGGACGCTGGGGCGAGATCCAGCTCCGCCGCGTGGCGGAGATTGCCGGGATGGTGAACTACTGCGATTTCGTCGAGCAGGAAACCAGCTCCGGGCCGGAGGGGCGTCTGCGGCCCGACATGATCGTTAAGCTTCCGAACGGCAAAAACGTGGTGGTGGACTCCAAGGCACCGCTGGCCGCCTACCTGGAGGCCCTGGAAGCCCAGGACGAGCCGACAAAGCTCCGGAAACTGCAGGATCATGCCCGTCAGATCAGGGTCCACCTGGTCAAGCTGTCGGCGAAATCCTACTGGGAGCAGTTCAAGGCGACGCCCGAGTTCGTGGTCCTGTTTCTGCCCGGAGAAAATTTCTTCAGCGCCGCCCTGGAGCAGGACCCTTCGCTCATCGAGTACGGTGTCGAACAGAAGGTGATCCTGGCCACGCCCACGACCCTCATTGCCCTGCTACGCGCGGTCGCCTATGGCTGGCGGCAGGAGCACATCGCCGAAAATGCCCAGGCCATCAGCGAACTGGGCAAGACTCTCTATGACCGGATGGTGGTTCTCGCTGGCCATTTCGGTGATCTCCGCCGCTCTTTGGAGCGGGCCGTCGAATCCTATAATCGGGCGGTCGGCTCCCTGGAGAGCCGGGTGCTGGTTTCCGCCCGCCGCTTCAAGGAGTTGGGCGCCTCTACCGGCAAGGACATCGATACCCTTGAGGCGATCGATACCCGGCCGCGAAATGCGGATGCCCCCGATTTCCTGGTTGACGATGATGAGACGCTCGGCTAATTCCAATTCCAGATTAAGACCCTCTCTGCGTTGGCTCGTCTCCGCCTTGAGATCATCCTTGAATTGGTATAAGACCGCTGCTCCACATATTTGCCATTGAAATATCTTGGTAAAACCAATAGTATCAAAGAGCTGTCCTGATTCACGAAACTCGAAGGAGAAGGTATGACAATGACGACGGTTGATGCCTGCGGGCTGCGCTGCCCGCAGCCATTGATGCTGGCGAAGAAGGCCCTGGAAGCGATGGCAGAAGGTGAACGCCTCAGGGTGCTGATCGACAGCGAAACATCCCGGGACAACCTGGTCCGCTTCCTGCGTGACCACGGCATGGCGCCGGTGCTGTCCTTTGCCGAGGGGATCTATACCCTGGATCTGGAAAAAGTGGCCGGGAGCGCGGCCCTTGCCGATGCCGCGGCCTACTGCACTCCGGAAAGGCCGGAGACCGGTGCGGTGATCGTTATCAACCGCCACGGCATGGGCTCCGGTTCGGAGGAATTGGGCAAGATACTCCTCCAGGCTTGCCTGAACACGCTCAAAGAGGTAGCCCCCCTGCCGTCGGCCATTCTCTGCTATAATGCCGGCGTGTACGTGGCCGCCGAGGGTGCTCCCACGGTTCCCGCGCTGACGGATCTGGTCGAGCGGGGCGTAACCCTGCTGGTCTGTGGTACCTGCGTTGACTATTTCGAGCTCAAAGGCAAGATCGTCACCGGAACCATCTCCAACATGTATGACATCCTCCAGCAACTCTCTCGCGCGCAACGGATCATAACCCTGTAGGTAGTGATGAAACAAAACTGCTATTTTGATAACGCCGCCACTTCGTTTCCCAAGCCGCCGGCGGTGGCCGCGGCCATCTGCCGCTACCTGAACGAGGTGGGCGGCTCCTATGGCCGCAGTGCCTATGCCCGAGCCTTCGACGTTGCCCGGACCGTGGAAAAGACCCGCGACCTCTTGGCGGAACGAATGGGGGCCAGGGATGCGGAGCGGCTGGTATTTGCCCCCAACGCCACCCATGCCGTCAATCTGGTCTTGCAGAGTGTGCTGCGCCAGGGCGGGCGGGTCCTGATCTCGCCGCTGGAGCATAACGCCGTTACCCGGCCGCTTGCGGCACTGGCGGAACGCTACGGGGCGACTTTCGACCTGCTGCCGCACTGTGGCGACGGCCGTGTGGATATCTCCAGGGTCAAGGAGCTGGTAACCCTGGACACGCGGCTGGCGGTGATCAATCACCAGAGCAATGTCAATGGCGTGATCCAGCCGCTGGGGGAGCTCAGGAAACAGCTTGGCCCGGTGCCGCTGCTGGTGGATGCCAGCCAGTCCTTCGGTTCGATTCCGGTGACGGTCGATGCTTGGGATATCGATTTTCTCGCTTTCACCGGCCACAAGGCCCTGCTCGGTCCGACCGGGATCGGCGGACTCTACCTGAAGAATCCCGGCGCGGTGGAACCGTTGATCTACGGTGGCACCGGCAGCGCTTCCGACAGTTTCGAGATGCCGGATATCGTTCCGGATCGTTTTGAGGCCGGAACGCTGAATATTGCCGGAATTTACGGGCTGCTGGCGGCGCTCGAAGAAGTGCCGGTCAGTCGACACAGCCGCGAGGAGTATCGGCGGCTCATTGAAAAGTTGCGCGGTTTGCCGTCCCTCCGGGTACTGTGCGCGGAACGTTTCGAGGATCAGGGCGATGTCGTTTCCTTCTATCAGCCCGGCAGTGACCCTGCAACCCTCGGCCGCCGGCTGTTCGACAATTTCGGCATCGAGACGCGTGTCGGGCTCCATTGCGCGCCGCTGGCCCATCAGACGCTCGGCACGTTTCCGACCGGCACCGTGCGGGTCGGTGTCTCTCCGTATCATACGAACGACGATTTTT
>JAJZQA010000130.1 GCA_021810985.1 Deltaproteobacteria bacterium | reverse complement strand
TATCACGCCATCTTTCCACCAGAAGATCGCGAATTGAATATGCCAGGGCCAGATAGATGTCATGTTTGGTGATGGAAAAATTGTCTTTGCCAAGGGTGTATTCCAAATGCTTCAAAATAAGGCGGCGGAGATTGGCAGGAGTGAGGGCTTCGCGGGTCCTGTTCTCGAGGATATAATGGTGGTGATTATTTGGCATGGCCTGTTCCTTTACCCGTGTAATGGTAGCGGTTCGGTGCGGGAAGTATATAGGGAATGATGCGGTAACGCAACAGCGCGTTACCATTGGACATCACAGGATTTTCATGCTACTAATGGACCATTTGTAGAGCATTTTTCAGCGGGAAAGCAATTCGTTCCAGGAGCATCAACCGTGCCCTCTCTCAGTCACTACAGTCTCAACTCGTCCGTGAAGAATGTCGGTATTTTTGCCAAGGTACAGGATCCCCGCTGCCGCGAGGTTGCCGGAGAATTGCTGTTATGGCTGCAGGAACGTGGCTTTACGCCACTTCTGGAGGAGCGGCTGTCGCGATATCTGGAGTGTGATGATGGTTTCAAGGGCGACGATATACCTGCTCGTGCTGATCTCGTTGTCGTTCTTGGCGGCGACGGCACGCTGATTTCCGTGGCCCGGCTCGTGGGTGAGAGCGAGGTGCCGATCCTGGGGATAAACCTGGGCAGTCTCGGCTTCCTGACCGAGATCCCGGTCAGCGGTCTCTATGAAGCTCTCGAAGCCTGCCTGTTCAGGGAATGTAAAATTTCCCGGCGGATG
Organism: Deltaproteobacteria bacterium; assembly: GCA_021810985.1. Lineage (GTDB taxonomy): Bacteria > Desulfobacterota > Desulfuromonadia > Geobacterales > Geobacteraceae > RPRC01. The sequence continues at coordinate 6,673 of JAJZQA010000130.1, read as the reverse complement.
ATGTTGAACGTCTCTCTGGTCAGGGGTGGCAAGGAAATCGGCTCATATCTGGCCTTGAACGATGCCGTCATCAACAAGGGTGCACCGGCAAAGATCATCAGCCTCGACGCCCTGGTGGATGGTCTGTTCCTCGCAACCTTTAAAGCTGATGGCTTGATTATCGCCAGCCCTACCGGGTCAACCGGGTATTCCCTTTCGGCCAATGGTCCGATTGTCGATCCGACCATCGATTGCCTGCTCATTACCCCGATCTGTTCGCATACCCTGACCAATCGACCCATCGTGGTGAGTGCGGATACCGAAATTACGGTTGTCCTGCACTCGCAAATGGAGAATGTGATGCTGACCCTTGATGGCCAGGTGGGTATCCCCCTGGAGTACGGCGATGAGATGCGTGTCAGCAGGGCCAAGTTTCGTACCCGGCTCATCCTCTCCGATGAAAGCGATTATTTTACGGTACTCAGAACCAAATTGAAGTGGGGCGAGAGATAAAGCGCGGAAATATTCTTCCCGCGATTTCGATTTTTCGCTACCGGTCTGTTCTGTCGCGGCGGAGTGATACTAAATGCTTACCGATCTGATAATTAAGAATTTTGCTATTATCGACACGCTCCATGTCTCGTTCCGTCCCGGCTTGAATATGCTCACCGGAGAGACCGGCGCCGGCAAATCGATCATCATCGATGCGGTGAATCTCATTCTCGGCGGCAGGGCTTCAGCCGACTTGATCCGTACCGGGGAAGACGATGCGGTGGTTGAATGTCTCTTCGATCTTTCCGGACATGAGGCGATTCGAACCAAGCTGGCTGAGTCAGGGATAGAAACTGATGGCGAGTTGCTGATCAAGAGGGTCGTGTCCCGTTCCGGCAGAAACCGGGTCTTCATGAACGGTGGAATGTCGACGACGTCCCTGTTGGCCGAGATCACTCCCTTGCTGGTGAACATTTACGGGCAGCATGAGTCCCAAACCTTGCTGCGTCCCGAGAACCACCTCTATCTTCTGGACGGATTCGCCGGGATTGTTCCCCTGCGGGAACGCTTCGCACGTCTCCACGAGAAGTATCGGCAGTCAGCGGAAGAACTGCGTCTTCTGGAAGCGGACGAACGTGACGCCATCCGGAGGCTCGATCTGCTTGCCTTCCAATCCAAGGAGATTGCCGAGGCACAGCTCCTCCCCGGAGAGGATGCCGAGCTGCTGGAAGAACGGCAGCGTCTTCTGCATGGAGAAAAACTGATCCGTGCAACCAGTGGCGCCTACGATGCCCTGTATGATGGCGATGGCGCGCTGCTCGGGGTGCTGCGATCAATCATCGCCGAAGTTGAAGAAGCGGGCAGCATGGATAAGGCCTTGGCCGAAATCTCCACTCGGCTGAACGAGTCGTACCTTTCCCTGGAAGACGCCGCCCTGTCACTGCGTGATTACGGTGCCGGTCTTGAGGCTGATCCGGGCCGTCTCCAGGAAGTCGAAGACCGCCTGGACCTGCTCTATCGCTTGAAAAAGAAGTATCTCCCCACCATTGAGGGTATACTGACCTTTAAGGAAGAGGTGGATACGGAGCTGGAAGCGTATGCCCATCGCGGAGAACGCCACAGTGAGCTGGAAGAACTGCTGCTGCGTCTGGAGCTTTCCCTTCGGGAAGAGGGGGGCGAGCTCTCCCGTCTGCGCAAGGAGTCGGCCAAGCGGCTGAAAAGCGCCATGGAAATGGAGTTGCACCAGTTGGCGATGAAGAATGCGAACTTCGACGTTTCTTTCACCAATTTTGCGGAGCCTCGGGCCACGGGTCTGGAGCGGGTCGAGTTTCTCTTTTCGCCGAATCCCGGCGAAGCACCGAAACCGCTTGCGCGGATCGCTTCGGGGGGCGAGCTTTCCCGCTTGATGCTGGCCATGAAACAGATCCATCCGGAGAGTGACGTCCCGTCATTAATCTTTGACGAAGTGGACACTGGAATCGGCGGTGCCGTTTCGGCGCTTGTCGGGAAAAAGCTGAAGCGGGTTTCTCGCATCCAGCAGGTTCTTTGTATCACTCACCATCCGCAGGTGGCAGCCTTTGCCGATCATCATTTCAAGGTCAAAAAGGATGCGGAAGCGGGTCGAACCAGGACGACGGTAGATCTGCTCTCCGGCGAGGAGCGGGTCCTGGAGGTGGCGCGAATGCTCAGTGGGGCAAAGATCTCGGAAAAGACCCTTGAACATGCCCGGGAAATGATGGAAGATGCTGGTGGTGACGGGTTTTAAATACAGGCCGGAAAGGAACGAAAATGCTCCGAAAAGCACAGATCAAGGATGTCAAGGAAATCCAGAAGCTTTTAACCTACTACGCGAACCAGGGAGTGATGCTTTCCCGTTCACTTTCGGAGCTCTATGAGTCGGTTCGTGATTTCTATGTCTTCGAAGAGAGCGGCAAACTGATTGGCGCCTGCGCACTGCACATCATGTGGGAGGATCTGGCGGAAATCCGTTCGGTTGCGGTGAGTGAGGATTTCGGGCGACACGGCATCGGCACGCGGCTGGTGACGGCCTGCCTTGATGAAGCGCGCCAGCTTGGCCTGAAAAAGCTCTTCTGCCTCACCTATAAACCCGATTTTTTTGCCCGCTTCGGTTTCGTGGTGGTCGACAAGTCGGAACTCCCGCACAAGGTCTGGCGGGACTGCATCAATTGCGTTAAATTTCCGGACTGCGATGAAATTGCCATGATCCTGGAATGCTGAAAGCCGCTGAAGGAATACGTTAGCGAGAACATAAGGATAACGAATGAATCAGTCTGAAATTGCCGATACTATTGAAAAACTGCTGATTACGCAAGCTGTTGACGGCTATGAGATATCCGTTGGCGCCTCGCACAATCTCTCCATTGAGGTAAAAGAGCAGAAAATTGACACCTTCAAATGTTCTGCTCCGGTCGGCGTGAGCATCCGGGTGCTGAAAGCGGATGGTCTGGGGTTTTCCTACTCAACCAGCCTGGCCGAAGGTGATCTGGCGCGGATGGTAACCGATGCGGTGATCTCCGCGGAAAATCAGACGCCGGATCCTTGCCACGGCTTTCCCGAGCCGCTGCCGTACCCGCGGGTCGAGGGATTGTTCGACAAGGACCTTGCCGGAGTTGATGAGGATCGGAAGATTCAGTGCGCCATGGACCTTGAACGCTTGACCTGCGCGGCGGATCCCCGGATCAGCAAGGTCCGCAAGGCTTCCTATGGGGAATCGGAGTACGAGGTCTATATCCGGAACTCACGCGGAGTCGAAGGCAGCCTGCGCGGAACCTCGGTATCCGCCAGCGTATCCGCCATAGCCGAAGATGGCGACGACTCGCAGATGGGCTGGGATTTCGGTTTCGGCAGCTCCTTTTCCGATCTGCATGTGGAGCGGATTGCCGCTACCGCCGCCTCCCGCGCGCTCGGTCTGCTCGGTGCCCGGAAGATTGCCAGTATGCGCTGCCCGGTAGTGCTTGATAACCAGGTGGCCTCGGATATCCTCGAAGTTCTAGCTTCGTCTTTTCTGGCAGAAAATGTCCTGAAAGGCAAGTCGATGCTCGCGGAAAAGTTGGGTAGCAAGGTCTTCTCCTCCCACCTGAAAATCCGTGACAACGGGATCCTGCCCGGCGGCATGGCAACGGCCCCCTTTGACGCCGAGGGCGTCCCGCAGCAGGATACCCTGCTGGTGGAGGACGGAAAAGTCCTGTCCTTTCTCTATGACACCTACTGGGCGCGCCGGGCGGATACCCGATCTACCGGCAATTCGACCCGTGGCGGCATGAAAAGTCCCGCGCACCTGGGACTGACGAACTTTTACATCGAGAACGGAACACTGTCTGCCCAGGAGTTGCTGCAGGGGATGGAGAGGGGGGTGCTGATCACCGATGTGATGGGCATCCACACGGCAAATCCCATTTCCGGTGATTTTTCCGTTGGTGCCTCGGGCTTCCTCGTGGAAAATGGTGCCATTGCCTATCCGGTCAAGGAAATTGCCCTCTCGGGTAATCTTATCGAACTTTTTGCCGCCGTGGAGATGGTCGGAAATGACCTCCGTTTCTTCGGCAGTGTCGGTTCACCCTCACTGCGGATTGCCGAGCTTGATGTGAGCGGACACTGAAGGCAAGTATGAAGGATGAAGTATGAAGGCTGAAGCCTGGTAAACCAAAAACTGAAAACTAAAAATAAAAAACCAAACAAAGACTTGGATCTGATGACCGAGAGCTCCAAACCAGGAGCTAACAGCCAAGAGCTCAAATCGGGGCTATCGCATCCACCTTACTCGCATACGGAGCACAACGTTATGATAGAAACATATCTTCAGCACGAAGCGGAACGACGCACACAGGGGGTGCCTCCGCTGCCCCTTGATCCGGAACAGACGAAATCACTCTGCGCACTCCTCCAGAATCCTCCTGCCGGGCAGGAAGAATTTCTCTTGGAGCTCCTCAAGGAGCGGGTTTCGCCCGGGGTTGATCCAGCTGCACAGGTCAAAGCTGAATTCCTGGCCTCGATCATTGCCGGCCGTCTGCAATCCCCCCTTGTTTCGCCCCTCGAAGCGGTGAGGATTCTTGGCACCATGCTGGGCGGCTACAATGTTCAGCCGTTGATTGCCGCCCTCGCTGTTCCCGCATTGGCAGCAGAGGCCGTTGCCGCGCTATCCCGCACGATTCTGGTCTACGATGCTTTTGACGATGTTGCGGCACGTGCCAAGACGCTGCCTGCCGCACGGAAGGTCCTCGAGTCCTGGGCGAATGCCGAATGGTTCACCGCGCGGCCGGCGCTCCCGGATACCATCACCGTACGGATCTTCAAGGTGGACGGCGAGATAAATACCGACGAATTTTCTCCCGCCGGCGACGCCTGGAGCCGTCCGGACATCCCGCTCCATGCTCTTTCCATGGGCAAGGTCCGTTTTCCCGGCGGGATCCAGGCCATCGCTGCCTATCGTGCCGCTGGTGATCAGGTGGCCTTTGTCGGTGACGTGGTCGGTACCGGTTCCTCGCGAAAATCCGCCTGTAACAGCGTTCTCTGGCATATCGGCGAGGATATCCCGCAGGTGCCCAATAAACGTCGGGGTGGAGTCATTCTCGGCGGGGCCATTGCGCCGATTTTCTTCAACACCGCCCAGGATTCCGGCTCCCTGCCGATCCGCTGCGATGTGACGAAGTTGAAGACTGGCGAGAAGGTCACCATTGACACGAAACGCGGTCAGGTACTCTCGGTTGCTGGTGAAGTTCTCTCGACATTTTCCCTCTCTCCCGAAACCCTTGCCGATGAATACCGTGCCGGTGGCCGGATCCCGCTGATTATCGGGCGTTCACTCACCGCAAAGGCCCGGGAAGTCCTCGGACTGGACAAGTCGCGGATTTTTGTTGTGACAGACAATCCGGAGCCACCCGCGGGACAGAAATATACCCTGGCCCAGAAAATGGTCGGCAAGGCCTGCGGTTTGCCAGGGGTCCTGCCCGGTATGGCCTGTGAGCCGCGGATGACGACCGTTGGTTCCCAGGATACCACCGGTCCGATGACCGCCGATGAATTGAAGGAACTTGCCTGTCTCCGCTTTCAGGCCCCGCTTTTCATGCAATCCTTCTGTCATACGGCTGCCTATCCGAAGCCTTCAGACGTGCGCATGCACAAGACGCTGCCCGATTTTATCTCCGAACGGGGCGGGCTGGCTCTGCGCCCCGGAGACGGGGTCATTCATAACTGGTTGAACCGTTTGATCCTGCCGGATACCGTCGGTACCGGCGGCGATTCCCACACCCGCTTTCCGATCGGTATCTCCTTTCCGGCCGGCTCCGGTCTGGTGGCCTTTGCCGGTGCCCTTGGCTTCATGCCGCTCGATATGCCGGAGAGCGTTCTGGTCCGTTTCAAGGGCACGATGAATCCGGGCATTACCCTCCGGGATCTGGTAAACGCCATTCCCCTTGAGGCGATCCGCCAGGGGCTCTTGACGGTACCGAAAAAGAATAAGGTGAATGTCTTTAACGGCCGAATCATGGAAATCGAAGGACTGCCCGATCTTCCCGTTGAAGAGGCTTTCGAGTTGACCAACTCGGCGGCGGAGAGGAGTGCAGCTGCTGCCTGTATCCATCTTTCCGGCGAGAGCGTCGCCAACCACCTTCGCTCCAATGCCGCACTCATGAAGCAGATGATCGAACAGGGGTATCGCGATCCCGAGGCCCTGCGCAAGCGCATTGCCGCGGTCGAGGAGTGGCTGGAAAATCCAACTCTCCTTGCCCCGGATGAAGGGGCCGGTTATGCGGCTGTCCTGGAGATCGACCTGGCGACCATCAAGGAGCCGATCCTTGCCTGCCCCAATGACCCTGACGATGTCAAGTTGCTTTCCGAGGTTGCCGGAACGAAAGTGGATGACGTTTTCATCGGTTCCTGCATGACCAACATCGGTCATTTCCGGGCCGCCGCGGAAATCTGGCGAGGAGGAACCTTCAATCCGCAAGTGCGAACCTGGATCTGCCCGCCGACCCGGATGGACAACAAGCAGCTTCGCGATGAGGGCCTGTTCGCCGTTTTCGGCGCCGTGGGCGGCCACATCGAGCTCCCGGGCTGCTCTCTCTGCATGGGTAACCAGGCCCGGGTTCCGGATGACGTCACGGTCTTTTCCACCTCGACCCGTAATTTTGATAACCGCATGGGGAATGGCGCCCGGGTGTTTCTCGGTTCCGCGGAGCTGGCG
>JAJZQA010000129.1 GCA_021810985.1 Deltaproteobacteria bacterium | reverse complement strand
CGGCCCTTACTGCCGACGACCGGCAACAAGTGCTGACTGATCTGCGCCGCCTGAACTTCTGGTACCCGGTGAAAAAGTTGGGCATGCAGCTGATCTTCCTGTTGCCGCTCTTTGCGGTTTTTTATGTCTGGAATACCAGGAGCATCGGTAAAAACCGCGGGGTCCAGACCCTGGTGTCTTCTCATCTTCTGGCGGTCTCATTTATCCCGATCCTCTGCAAAATCATTGAAACCATCTACGACATCCTCCCGAAAAAATTGCTGAAGCAGATCATCTCTATGCTTGAGTCACTCAAGCTCGTTGCGATCTGGCATTACCTCGTTATTGCCATCGCTGTCGTTGCCGCACTTTTCCTGATCTATCTATTCCAAAAGAAGCTGTTTTCGCGCGAAAAGCTGCTTGAGCGCAGGATCTCGAAGGGAGAATGCCAGCAATGCGGAAAGCGTCTGCCTGCCGGAGCGCACGCTTGCCCTTTTTGCGGATTCATCCAGTTTAAAATGTGTAGTTACTGCAACAAGCCGACCCATGTTCATGGCAAGTTTTGCCGGGAGTGCGGGAAGCAGACGCTGGATTGAGCAAGACGACGCGTTTATACCGACAACAGGCTCCTAAGCTTGCCTCGCCCGATCAGGGCACGGCGCGCCGTGCCCCTAAATAGTGTGATGCTTATACGGCATTATCAGCCTGGCACTTGAGGTGATGTTCCGGCAGCGGTGCCGGAATGCACGGTACAAGATTTTTTGAGAATTTACACCTGCGGTAGAGTTGAGGTATGGTGTTGGATGAAATGCACACCTTGACGAAGTCCAAACTCATCACCATCTCACTGCATGATTTTGCCCTGCCGGTTCCGCGCAGCGGCAGCATCGAAGCCCATTCCGGCTATGGGCGCTCAGCTGCCGACGGCCGGGAAATCCACCAGCGCGTGCAGAAGAAAAGGGCCAAGGCCGATCCCCTCTACCAGGCGGAAGTGCCGGTGAGCTGCCTGTTTGAGCGCGATGGCTACTGTTTCCGGGTCGATGGGCGGCTGGACGGTATCTTCCGCCATGATCCGCCGAAAATAGAGGAGATCAAGAGCGCCTTCAATGTCCGGGAACTTTCCCGCCGACTTGCCGGTAATCCGCTGGGCCACCCGTATGGCCTGCAGCTGCTGAGCTATGGCTATTTCAACTGGCGCGAGCATCAGGTCTCTCCCGCGCTGTCCTTCCATCTCGTCTCATCCCGCAGCGGTGAAGCCGAAAATCTCGACATCCCGCTCGATCTTCCCCTCTACGAACAATGGCTGGACTCCCGCCTTGACGAACTGGTCATTGAGGCGAAGCAGGCCGAAAAGCGTGCCGCCCGGCGACGGAAGATTGCCGCCGGCTTCACCTTTCCCTTCGCCAATCCCCGCCCGGGCCAGATCGAGCTGATGCAGGAGATAGAGCAGGGCATGGCGGAGGGAAAGCCGCTGCTCATCCAGGCTCCCACCGGTCTCGGCAAGACGGTCGGCGTCCTCTACCCGGTGCTCAGGGAGGCGCTGGGCCGGGGCCAGCGGGTGGTGTACGTCACTCCGAAGAACAGTCAGCATTCCGTGGCCGAGGACGCGGTCAGCCGGTTCCAGGAAACGGGTGCGCGGGTCAAATCCCTCTCCATCACCGCAAAAGCCAAGATCTGTTTCAAGAACGAGCCGCTCTGCAATCCCGATTACTGCGAGTATGCCCGCGATTACTACGCCAAACTCCCGGCTCATGGCATTCTCGATCTTCCTGGCAAAGAAACGGAAATTGACGGCCCGCGTGTTTCGCGCCCTCGGCGAACAGTACCAGGTCTGTCCATTTGAATTGCAAATCGACTGCGCCCGGGAAGCGGACATCATCATCTGCGATTACAACTATGTCTTTGCTCCGCGCTCGGCCCTTGGCCGCGTGAGCGAACTAGCCGTCGACCAGGCGGGCAAGCCGAACCTGGTGATCGATGAAGCCCATAATCTCCCGTCACGGGCCATGGACTGTTATTCGCCGCTGCTGTCGTCATTGACCCTGGAAAAGATGCGTGACGAGATCCGCAAACTGCCGGAACACTTTCGTCGCGAGGCGGAGGAACTGCTCGATGGCTGCATCCTGGCCGTCGCCGCCTGCCACCGGGATCAAAACCCGAAACCGAAGCTTAGCTACCCTCCCGCGGAACGCTTCCTGGAGCAGGACGGGCGGCTGCGCGCCTTCCTGTCCCGCTACCTTGATTCCGATCTGGAGATCGGGCGTCAGGATGTGGTCCTGCGGCTCTGTTTCTCCTGGTCCGAATTCACGGAAATCCTCGAGCTGGCCGGCAACCCCGAGCGAGAGGAGTTTTTTACCACCTATCATCCGCATCCGAGCGGCGGTACGGTGAAAATCACCTGTTGCGATGCCTCGGCCCTGCTCGAGGACTGTTATGACGATTATCAGCAGGTGGTGGGGTTCTCGGCGACCCTGAAGCCCTTTGAATACTACCTGCGGCTTTCCGGGTTGGATTCGGGAAGGGTGAGGACTTCGGAATTTGCAAGCCCGTTCCCGAAGGAGCGGCGCAAGCTGCTGATCATTCCGCAGGTCTCCACCCGCTACAGCGAGCGCGAGCGCAATTATGCCCGGATCGCGGATGCGGTTCAGCGGATCACGGCCTTGCGTCGCGGCAACTATTTCATCTTCCTGCCGAGCTTCGAGTTCCTTGACAGGGTAATGGCCCTTTTTCAGGCAGCGGAAGGTTTCACGGTGCTGGGGCAGGAGCGGGGCATGAAGGGGGCGCAGGTGGAGGCAATCCTGGAGCACCTCCGTGGCGGAAACACACCGACGATCATTTTTGCCGTGCAGGGAGGGTCCTTTTCCGAGGGGGTGGACTATGCCGGGGAGATGGTGATCGGAGCCTTCGTGGTCGGCCCGCCGCTGCCCAATTACGACCTCGAACGGGAGTTGATGCGGGGTTATTATCAGCGAAAGTACGGCGCAGGTTTCGACTATGCCTATGTGATACCGGCCATGGCCAAGGCGATTCAGGCTGCCGGGAGAGTCATCCGTTCCGAGAGCGACCGTGGGCTGATCGTCCTGATGGACGGCAGGTTCGTGGAACCGTGTTACAGCCGCTCCATGCCCGCCGACTGGTTTGAATCGGAGGTGACGGAACTGGTTTCCGACGGCATCCTGGGTGAAGTTGCCGAGTTCTGGGCGAAAGTGGGAGAGTGCAGTAGCAGAGACTGATGAAGGTGCCGTAGTGAAAATGCGATCAGAAGACCGGCTGACGCTTTTCCAGAAAAGCGGCTATGCCTTCTTTGCGGTCCAGTGAGTCGAAACATTCGTGAAAGGCCGCCACTTCCAGGGCCATTCCCTGGTCAAGTCGCGAGGTTTCCAATAACAGCTTTTTGGCGGTTTTATGGGCTACGGGGCTTTTCCGGGCAAGCTGGGCGGCGAGTTTCGCCGCCTGCTCCGGCAGGTTGCGGTCGCCGGCCACGCTGCTGACCAGGCCGATGGCAGCCGCTTCCCGTGCGTCGATGGTCCTGCCGGAGAAGATCAGTTCCTTTGCCCTGCCTGGGCCCACCAGGGTGGACAGCCTCTGCGTGCCGCCAAAGCCGGGGATGAGCCCGAGGTTCACCTCGGGCAGGCCGAAACGGGCGCTTTCTCCGGCCAGCCGGATGTCACAGGCCAGTGCAAGTTCGCAGCCGCCTCCCAGCGCGTTGCCGGTTACCACGGCGATCACGACCTTGGGAAGCTCTTCGATGCGCCGGAAAACGGCCTGGCCGAGCAGTGAAAATTCCTTTGCCTGGGCAGGGGTCATCTGGCCCAGTTCGCGGAGGTCGGCTCCGGCGCAGAAATCCCTCTCGCCGGTAATAATGACCACGCGTGTTTCCTGGTCTTCCTCGCAGTCACGCAGGGCGGCATCCAACTGGTTCAGCATGGCTGAGCTGAGTGCATTCCGGGCCGCGCCGCGGTTCAGGGTGAGGATGCCGACCCGGGCCTTTTTCTCCACTATCAGCAGTTCATCGGTAGTCATAGAATCCCTCGCCGTTTTTTCTCCCCAATTTGCCGCCTTCTACCATCTTGCGCAACAGCGGGCAGGGGCGGAACTTTTCGCCCAGCTCCCGGTGCAGAGTCTCCAGAATTTCCAGGCAGACGTCCAGACCGATGAAATCGGCAAGTTCCAACGGCCCCATCGGCTGGCCCGGGCCGAGCTTCATGACGAGGTCGAGATCAGCCCGGGCGGCGATGCCCTCCTGCAGGGTCTGGATCGCCTCGTTGATGGCCGGCATCAGCAGGCGGTTGGCGACAAAGCCCGGGGCGTCGGCCACCACCACCGGTTTTTTGCCCATCCTTTCGGACAGGGCACGAATGGTTGCGATCACTTCCGGCGCGGTGCGCAGTCCGGGGATCACCTCGACCAGTTCCATGATGTGGGCTGGGTTCATGAAGTGCATGCCGATGAACCGGTCCGGCCTGGCCGTGACCGCGGCCAGCCGGGTGATGGAAATTGCCGAGGTGTTGCTGGCGAGGATAGTTGCAGCGGGGGCCAGGGCATCGAGTTGGCGAAAGATCGCCTGTTTGACCGTTTCAAGTTCCGAGGCCGCCTCGATAACCAGTTCGACCGCTCCGCAGTCCTCCAGGCTGGTGGTCGTCGAGATGCGGGAAAGCAGGAGTTCCTTCTCCCCAGGAGGGATTTTGCCCGCTGCCGTGCGTCGCTCCAGCCGTTTCCTGATCAGCTCCACGGCCGCGCTGGCCCGCAGTTCTGCGATGTCCGCCAGGATAACGGTGCAGCCGCAGGCCGCGGCGGTCTGGGCAATGCCGCCGCCCATGGTCCCGGCGCCCACCACCATGATCTTTTCGATGCTCAAATTCATTGCCTCCTGAACTGCCGTCTTTATTATTTCCGGTGCTGATTAGCTGACCTCTTTCAGGGCAAGATGGGCGATCAGTAGCCTGAGCATGTCGGAAGTCCCTTCGCCGATGCTGAGCATGCGCGCGTCACGCCAGTGCCGGTGCACGTCGCTGCCGTCGATGTAGCCGTAGCCGCCGTGAATCTGGATGGCCTTGTCGCAGACCCGCTGGGCCATCTCCGAGGAAAACAGTTTCGCCGTGGCCGCTGCCGCCGTGTACTCCAGACCCTGCTCTTTGAGCTGAGCCGCATGAAAAGTGAGGAGCCGCGCGGCCTGGATTTCCGTTACCATATCGGCAAGCTTCTCCTGCACCAGTTGAAACTCCGAGATGCTGGAGCCGAAGGCTTTGCGTCGTTTGCTGTAGGCCAGCGCTTTCTCCAGGGCGGCCTGGGCAATGCCCACGCCCAACGCGGCAATGGTAATTCTGCCGCAGTTGAGGAAGTGTTTGCCGTAGCTGAGTCCCTTGCCCGGTGTTCCCAGCAGGTTGGCCGCGGGCACCTGGCAGTTTTCCAGGCGGATCGTCGAGAGCGGGTGCCCTTTGCAGCCCAGTTTCGGCAGCACCTTGAGGACCTGGAATCCCGGGGTCGATGTCGGTACGATAAATGTCGAGATCCCCTCTTCGGCCACGGCGAACAAGATGATAAAGTTTGCTTCTCCCGGGCTGGTGATCAGGGTCTTAATGCCGTTCAGCAGGTAGTTTTCGCCGGAGCGGCGCGCTTCGGTTTTGATCGCCTTGGCGTCGGAGCCGCAGCTGGGTTCGGTGAGGGCGAAGGCGGCCAGGCTGGTGCCCGCCAGGAGTCCTGATTGCCGGAGGAACTGCTCTTTCTGGGCTTCATTGCCGAAGAGGATAATGCCTTCGCAGACCATGGCCTGGATCGACAGTTGCAGGGCGGTGTTGGCGCAGCCAGCGGCGAGCATTTCCATCACTGCCACGAAGACCGGGTAGGGCAGGCCGCCGCCACCCAGTTCCAGCGGGAAGGGCAGCGCCGGTATCCCTCGTTCGGCAAGCTTGTAGAGATTTTCCCGGGGATAGATCTCATTCCGGTCGATGATGGCGGCGCCGGGACGGATTTCCCGCTTGATAAAATCAGCGAGCGACGTCAGCAGGGTGTCGTAACCGGCTGATTCCGGATAGAGCAGGGCGATGCAGTTTTTCAGTTCACTATGGTACACGGGCTGTTACCCCCTCTCGATGATCAGTGCCAGACCGTTGCCGCCGCCCATGCAGAGGGTGGCCAGGCCCCGGGTGAGTCTTCGGTTTTTGAGGGCGTGCAGCAGGGTCACCAGAATTCGGGCGCCGCTGCAGCCGATCGGGTGGCCGAGGGCGATGGCTCCGCCGTTCACGTTCAGTTTGCTTCGCTCGATGGACAGTTCGCGGGCAACGGCCAGGGACGCGGAGGCATAGGCCTCGTTGTGCTCGACCAAGTCAATGTCCGCCATGGTCAGGCCAGTGGCGCGGAGCAGTTTGCGCACCGCCGGAACCGGCGCTTCCATGACATCTTCCGGTTCCATGCCGCTCACGGCATAGCCGCGGATCCGTGCAAGTGGCTCCAACCCCAGCTGGGCGGCTTTGCTGGCCGAGGCCACCACCAACGCGGCGGCGCCGTCGGATATTTTGGAGCTGTTGCCCGCGGTGAGAATGCCGTCCTGAAGAAAGGCCGGTTCCAGGGAAGCCAGTTTTTCCGAAGAGCTGTCCTTGCGCAGGCATTCATCCCGGGAAAAACTAAGCCCATTGATGCCGACGGCGGTGATTTCCCCTTCAAAAAGTCCATTCAGATCGGCAATCAGCGCCCGCTGCTGACTTTCCATGGCGAACTTGTCGGCATCGATCCGGGTGATGCCGTATTTTTTGGCAACCATCTCGCCGGTGATCCCCATGTGGTAGTGATGGTAAGCATCCAGTAATCCATCGCGCAGCAGCGCATCCTGGATCTGCGCCGCTCCCGATTTGACCCCCCAGCGCAGCTCGCGCAGCAGATGAGGCGCCGCACTCATGTTCTCCATGCCACCGGCAACGATCATCTCCGCATCGCCTGCCCGGATGCTCTGGGCGGCGATCATGACCGCTTTCAGACCGGAACCACAGACCTTGTTGACGGTTAAAGCGCCCGCGCCAACCGGAACGCCTCCCCGGACGGCCGCCTGCCGGGCCGGATTCTGGACAAGTCCGGCGGAGAGCACATTGCCCATGATGACTTCCTGTACTTCCTCCGGAGAGACGCCCGCCCTGGCAATCGCTGCCCTGACCACCGCTGCGCCCAACTGGCAGGCGGAAACATCTTTCAGCGCGCCACCGAATCTGCCGATTGCCGTGCGCACTCCGCTGAGAAGAACTACTTCTACAGGCATGGGCCGTGTCTCCTTATTTGGCTGATTGCTTGTGGAGAGAGTGAAAAGAAGCGGGAAAACGGACTATTTGGAAAGAATACCATGCTTTAGGCGTTCTGCCAGAGTGGCGGCGGGAGGCTTGGTGGCGTGAGGTCAGGAACGGTATTCTATTGTTTGAAATGGTGTCCCTGAGCATCAAAACAATCAAAGGGTTTAGGTGGAATGTGCACCCCATATG